>JBKPFI010000171.1:0-5961 GCA_046728775.1 Actinomycetota bacterium
CGACCACTCCGAGGACCTCGCGCGCATCCTGACGCTCGAGCACGGCAAGGTGCTCTCCGACGCGAAGGGCGAGGTGGCGCGCGGGCTCGAGGTGATCGAGTTCTGCTGCGCGATCCCGGAGCTGCTGAAGGGCGGCTACTCGGAGCAGGCCTCGACGGGGATCGACGTCTACTCGATCCGCCAGCCCCTCGGGGTCGTCGCCGGGATCACGCCGTTCAACTTCCCCGCGATGGTGCCCATGTGGATGTGGGCGCCCGCGATCGCGTGCGGGAACTGCTTCGTGCTGAAGCCGTCCGAGAAGGACCCCTCCGCCTCGATGTACACCGCCGAGCTGCTGAAGGAAGCGGGCCTTCCGGACGGCGTCTTCAACGTCGTGCACGGCGACAAGGTCGCGGTCGACGCGGTGCTCAAGCACCCCGAGATCGCGGCGGTCTCGTTCGTCGGCTCGACGCCGATCGCGCGCTACGTCTATGAGACGGGCACGAAGAACGGCAAGCGCGTCCAGGCTCTCGGCGGCGCGAAAAACCACATGGTCGTGCTGCCCGACGCCGACATCGAGATGGCAGCCGACGCCGCGGTCAGCGCGGGCTACGGCTCCGCCGGCGAGCGCTGCATGGCGGTCTCGATGCTGGTCACGGTTGGGCACGCGGCGGACGATCTCGTCGCGGCGATCCAGGAGCGCCTGCCCAAGGTGAAGGTCGGCGATGGGATGAACCCGGAGTCGGAGATGGGCCCGCTCGTCACGCGCGAGCACCGCGACAAGGTCGCCTCGTACATCGAGAAGGGCGCCGACGAGGGCGCGAGGGTCGTGACCGACGGCCGCGAGACCGCGCCCGACGGCAACGGCTTCTTCCTCGGTGTCACGCTACTCGACGAGGTCACGCCGGAGATGGACGTCTACAAGGACGAGATCTTCGGGCCGGTGCTCGGGATCACGCGCGTGGACACCTACGAGGAGGCCGTGCGGCTCGTCAACGAGAACCCGTACGGGAACGGCGTCGCGATCTTCACGCGCGACGGTGGCGTGGCCAGACAGTTCCAATTCGAGGTGAACGCGGGCATGGTCGGCGTGAACGTGCCGATTCCGGTGCCGGTCGCGTACTACTCGTTCGGCGGCTGGAAGAGCTCGCTGTTCGGCGACCTGCACATCTACGGGCCCGAGGGGATCCAGTTCTACACGCAAGGCAAGGTCGTCACCTCCCGCTGGCCCGACCCGGCAACCTCGAAGGTCGACCTCGGCTTCCCGCAGACGAGGTAGTTGCACGCCCTCGTCGTCGGCGGGGGGATCGGCGGGCTCGCAGCCGGGATCGCGCTGCGGCGCGTCGGGATCGACGTGACCGTGCTCGAGCAGGCAGGCGAGCTCGAGGCGGTGGGGGCCGGGCTCGGCCTGGCGGCGAATGCGGTCCAGGCGCTGGAGCGGCTCGGCGTTGCGGACTCGGTGCGGGCGCGAGGGGAGCGTGCCGAGAAGCTCGTCGCCCGCAGGCCGAGCGGGAAGAGCGTGATCGAGCTCCCGCTGGCCGGGCGCGAGATGCTCGGCGTGCACCGCGCCGACCTGCAGGAGGCGCTCGCGGGCGCACTCGGCGATCGACTGCTCCTCGGCGCGGCCTGCACCGGCTTTCGCGACGACGGGGGACGCGTGACGGTCACGGTCGGCGACGGCGACGAGCTTCAGGGAGACGTCGTCGTCGGCGCGGACGGCCTGCGATCGAAGACGAGGGCGTGGCTGCTCCAGGACGGCCCGCCGACGTACGCCGGCTACACGGGCTGGCGGGCGGTCACGGAGCTGGACGATCGCTCGCTGCGGGGGCTGATGAGCGAGACGTGGGGCCGCGGGGTGCGGTTCGGCCTGATCCCGATCGGCTGGGGGCGCCTCTACTGGTTCATCTCGGAGAGCGCGCCGGAGCCGGAGGCGCCGCTTGTGCCCGGCGACAAGGACCGGCTCGCGCGGCTCGTCTCGGGCTGGCACGCGCCGATCGAGGCGGCGATCGACTCGACGGCGGCTGACACGATCTCGGGAACGGGCATCTACGCCCGCCCTCCCGCGCGGACGTGGGGCCGCGGCCGCGTCACGCTTCTCGGCGACGCTGCGCACCCGATGACGCCCGATCTCAGCCAGGGCGCGGCGCAGGCGCTCGAGGACGCGGTGGTGCTCGCGGCCTCGCTGCGCGACGCCGACGAGCCCGTCGCGGGGCTGCGCGCCTACGAGGCGGCGCGGCAAGGGCGGACGGCCGCGATCGTCAAGCGCTCCCGCGCGGCCGGTCGCCTGGCGCAGTCGAGCGGCCGTCTCGTGGCGGCTGTCCGTGACCTCGTGATGGGCGCGCTGCCGAACCGCTTGCACGGGATCCAGCAGGCGCGCATCGTCGACACGGAGCTGCCGGCGCTGTGATGGTGATCGGCATAGCGCTCTTCGACGGTGCCGAGGAGCTGGATTGGGCAGGCCCGTGGGAGGTGCTGGCCGCGTGGGCTCAGCAGTGGCCCGACGACGGCGTCCGGGTGCTGACGGTCGCGCGCGAGGCGGGCGAAGTCACGTGCGCGAAGGGCCTGCGCGTGGTCCCGGACGAGACCTGGGAGACGGCGCCGCCGCTCGACGTGCTCGTCTATCCCGGCGGGGTCGGGGCCCGCGCGCAGCTGGGCGACGAGGCCGTGCATGAGTGGCTCCGCGGCATCGCGGCGAGCGGCGCGCTCGTCACGAGCGTGTGCACCGGTGCGCTCGTGCTCGCCGACGCCGGTCTCCTGGACGGGAGGCCGGCGACGACGTGGTGGGGTCGCCTCGACGAGCTGCCGACGCTGGGCCGTGACATCGAGGTGCGTCCGGATGCCCGCTTCGTCGACTCGGGCGAGGTGGTCACGGCGGCAGGCGTCTCGGCCGGGATCGACATGGCGCTCCATCTGGTCGCGCGGCTGCACTCGGCGGAGCGTGCGCGCGAGGTACGCCGCTACATCCAGTACGACCCTGAGCCGCCCGTCTAGCTCCGGATCTGGATGGCGTGCCCGAAGGCGACGCTACGAAGGGTCGACTCGGGCTCGGTCCTCGAGCACGCGGGCCTTGAGCTCCTCGGCGAAGGGCGAGTCGCAGACGACGTTCTCGAGCTCGACGGCCTCGCTGTTCAAGCGCTGCAGACGGACGTGGTCGTGGCCCTCCTGGCCGTGCACCACGACGCCCGCGAGGAAGAAGCCGAGCTCGTTCAGACACGAGACCGCGGAATCGAGGTCGGCGACCGCCTGGAGGTCGACATCCGCGTAGACGACGTCTTCGTGGCGCGAGAGCAGCTCCCTGACGGCGTGTGTCACCTCCTCACGCGCGCCGTCGTTCCAGCGGCGAACGCGCAGAAAACCCAGGTCTCGCTCCGAGTCGTCGTCCGTCGTCACGAGCGGCTCCTCGTCCTCGGTCGATCCTCGGGGTCCCAGCGCCAGCCCGAGGCCGTCGTAGACGAGCTCCAGGGTCTCGCGGTAGGCAGTGGGCAGCTCGACCCGACGCGAGGACTCGTCGAACAGGCGATACGAGCGCAGGAGCGCGGTGCGGCGGCCGGGCTCGGTGCTGCCCAGTCCGCGCATCGTTACCCGCGCCGGAACGGTGCCCAGCATCAGCGCCGACTCCCGGTAGCCGTGTTCGCGCTCGGTGCGCTGGCTGAACGGGTGGATCGTCACCGCATCTCCGAAGATCGCCGCCAGCCCCAGACGCTGCGCCCGCTCGATCGTGGATTCGAAGAGCCGGCCGAACAGACCAAGGCCGCGGTAGGCAGAGTGGACGACGGCGGCGCCGGTCTCGGCGGCTGGATCGTCTGGGGCGCGCATGAGGGCGTGATGGCCCACGATCGAGCCATCGTGCACGGCAACCGTGGAGAGCAGCCGGCCTGCGTCGAGCTCGGCGATCAGGTGGCGCGGCCGGTAGAAGTCGGGGTGCACGTAGCTCAGGTGGTAGTTCTCGTAGAGGAGCTGGGCGATGTCCTCGGCGTCCTCGACTGTGGCCTCGCGAATCTCGAAGGCGCCCTCGGCCTCCGTAGCGCCACGAGCCCGTCGCGTGGACGCCTCGACGTGATGGGTTGAGGCACGTCCCGCTGCGGTGGGGATGCGCAGCTGCCCCGTCAACCGCTTGCCTTCGGCGCCGAGGTTGACCAGCCGCAGGTCCTCCGCCGTTTCGGCCGGAGCAGCGAGCGCCGGAGGAAGCGGTCCGAGGTCGCCTCCGGCCGACTTGAGCGGGAGCCCCCAATCGTGGACGTCCACGTGGACGAAACCGTCGGCGGCATCGAGCGTCACCTCGATCTCGCCCCACGGGTCGTCGGGATACGCATGCTCGCGCGTGAACCGAACGAGACTCTCGACGAAGCCGCGAAGCCGCTCGGCGTCTTCCCCGTGGATCGCGGCGCCGTCTGCGAAGGCGGCCGCCACGGCATCGACGAGCGCAGGCGCGCTCGAGTCGCTCATCACGGTGATCTTCACTCTCGCCACGGAGTCACTCGGCGCGCCGGTCCGAACGTCCGGGCGAGCTTCCTCAGGCGACGGGCGCGCCCGCGCGCAGCTCTTGCCCGAACTTCGCGCGGGCCACGTACCGGCCGATCCCGGGCGAGGCCACGAGCTCGTCGCCCTCGACCAGCACGTTGCCACGCAGGAGCACGACCTCCGGCGACCCGGTCACCTCCGCCCCCTCGTAGAGGTTGTAATCGGTCTTCGAGTGCTGGTTGGCGGCGGTGATCGTGAAGCGGCGCTCGGGGTCGAAGACGACGATGTCCGCGTCCGAGCCAACCGCGATCGTGCCCTTGCGAGGGTAGAGCCCGAAGAGCTTCGCCGGCGAGGTCGCGAGCAGCTCGACCATCCGGTTCAACGAGATCCGTCCCGCGCGCACGCCGAACTCGTGGATCATGTGCAGTCGGTTCTCCAGGCCCGGCCCGCCGTTCGGGATCTTCGAGAAGTCGTCCTTGCCGAGCGTCTTCTGCCCGTCCCAGAGGAATGCGCAGTGGTCGGTCGAGATCGCCGAGAGCACGTCCGTCCGCACCGCGTTCCAGAGCACGTCCTGGTTCTCCTTCGGCCGCGGCGGCGGCGTGTAGACGTACTTCGCGCCTTCGAACTCGGGCTTCTCCAGGTACGAGTAGTCGATGAAGAAGTACTGGGTGCACGTCTCGCCCCAGACGTCCCAGCCCTTCTCGCGCGCCAGCTCGATCGGCTCGACCGCCTCACGGCAGGAGACGTGGACGACGTACAGAGGGCAGCCGGCCACGCGCGCCAGCTGGATCGCGCGGTTCGTCGCCTCGCCCTCGGTCTCGGGCGGGCGCGTCAGCGCGTGGTACTTCGGCTCGGTCTTGCCTTCCGCGAGGGCTCTCTTGACCAGAACGTCGATCGCGTCGCCGTTCTCCGCATGCACCATCACGAGCGCCCCGGTCTCGGCCGCGACCTCCATCGTCCGGAAGAGCGTTTCGTCGTCGACCATCAGCGCGCCCTTGTAGGCCATGAAGAGCTTGTAGGAGGTGATGCCCTCGTCCGAGAGCGAGGCGAGCTCCTCCAGCGAGCCGCCCTCGCGCAGGTCGGTGACGGCCATGTGGTAGCCCATGTCGGTCACCTGCTTGCCGTTGGCCTTCGCGCGCCACTCGGCGAGCGCGTCGGCGAAGCTCGAGCCCTGCGGCTGGATGATGAAGTCGACGTGGCAGGTCGTCCCGCCGAACGCCGCTGCGGTCTGGCCGGACTCGACGTCGTCGATCGTGACCGTTCCGCCGAAGGGCATGTCGAGGTGCGTGTGCGGGTCGACGAGCCCCGGCAGCACGTACTTTCCGGAGGCGTCGATCACCTTGTCGGCGCTCATGTCGAGTGACTCGCCGATCAGCGACACCGTCTCGTCCTCGACGTAGACGTCGGCGACGTAGTCGTCGGCCGCGGTAATGACCCGGCCGCCCTTGATCAGAACTGACATCCCGGCCTCCTCGTCTCGCGCCAGTGCCTAGCCGCGAGCGTAGAGGAAATCGGGGCCTC
>JBKPFI010000072.1:0-17501 GCA_046728775.1 Actinomycetota bacterium
GCCCTCGGCCCGGTCCGGCTCGAGCTCGAGCAGGTAGCGCCCCAGCGGCCGCTCGAGGCCGGCGAGCGCAGTCTCCGCGCGGTCGGCCGCGCGCCGCAGCGCCGCCTGGCGCGCCCCTGGGGTCGAAGGCGCCGCGTCCCCGCGGCCCCAGCGCTCGAGGAGCCGGCAGAAGGCTAGCGCCGCCACCGAGGCCGCGTTCAGCTGCCGGATCAGCCGCTCCGCGGTGTCCGGGTCGGCCGCTTTCTCGAACAGCAGGTCGGCCCAGCCGGGCTCGGCGCGAAGCGTGCTCATTGGGCAACCTCGCGAGCGCTTCGTTGGACTGAGCGAGGATGACCAGTCCGAGCTCTCCAGCCAAACCGGACGCGTAGCGTGCTCATACCTCTACTACTACCGGCAAGATCATGGGCCGTCGACCCGTGCGGTCGTAGATCAGCTGCCCGAGCCCGTCGTGCAGGTGCTCCTGCAGGAGCTTGATCTCGGTCACATTGTCCTTGACGAGCTCGTCGAGGACGCGCTGGGCCTCTCCGCGCATTTCCTCGAGCAGCGGCTCCCCGGGCTCCGCGAAGCCGCGCGCGATCAGCTCGGGCCGGCCGGCGACCGAGCCGTTCGTGCCGCCGAGCGTGGCGACGACGATCAGGACGCCGTCCTCCGAGAGGTGGCGGCGGTCGCGTAGCGCCACGTCCTGCACGTCGCCGACGCCGAGGCCGTCGACGAAGGTGACGCCGCTCTCGACGCGGCCCGTGACGTAGGCGCCCGACTCGTCCAGCTCCACCACCGTGCCGTTCTCGGCCATCACGATCCGATTCTCGGGAACGCCGCCCTCGACCGCGAGCCGTGCATGGGCCGCCAGCATGCGGAACTCGCCGTGCACGGGCATCACGGTCTTCGGCCGCACCAGGCCGAGCATCGTGCGCAGCTCCTCGGCGTTGCCGTGCCCGGAGACGTGCACGGGCGCGATCTCCTGGTGCAGCACCTCGGCGCCGTTCCGCGCGAGCTGGTTGATCGCATCGTGGACGCGCAGCTCGTTCCCCGGCACCGGCTTCGCGGAGATGATCACCGTGTCGCCCGCCTCGACGCGCACCGCCGGGTGGTCGTTGTAGGCGATCCGCACCAGCGCGGAGAGCGGCTCGCCCTGGCTCCCGGTGCAGAGGATCATCACGTCGCCCGGCGCGTGCTCCTCGAGCTCGTTCGGCCGGATGAGCGTCTCCTCGGGCACCTCGATGTAGCCGAGGTTGCGGGCGATGTTCACGTTCTTGCGCATCGAGCGCCCGACGACGCAGACCTTCCGGCCGACGTCGACGGCGACGTCGATCGCCTGCTGCATCCGGTGGACGTTCGAGGCAAAGGAGGCGACGAGGACTCGCCCCGTGCGCGGCGGGATCAGCTGGCGGAAGGCCTCGCCGACGAGCCGCTCCGAGCCGGTCACGCCCGGCCGCTCGGCGTTCGTCGAGTCGCCGAGGAAGAGGTCGACGCCGCGGTTGCCGATCTCGGCGAGCCGACCCACGTCCGTGCGCAGGCCGTCCACCGGAGTGTGGTCGATCTTGTAGTCCCCGGTATGGAGGATGCGGCCGCCCGGGCTGTCGACGAGGATCGCGACCGCGTCGGGAATCGAGTGCGCAACACGGACGAACTCGGCGCGGAACGGGCCCAGGTCCACCTGGCCGCGCTCAGGCTCGGCCTCGCGCAGCTCCACCGAGCGCAGGAGCCCGTGCTCGTCGAGCTTGGACTTGATCAGCCCGAGCGTCAGGCGCGTGGCCCAGACCTCCTGCACGCGCGCTTCGCGCAGCAGGTACGGGAGCGCGCCGACGTGGTCCTCGTGGCCGTGCGTGAGGAGCACCGCCCGCACGGGGCGCTCGCGATCGACCAGGTACGAGAAGTCGGGCAGGATCAGGTCGACGCCGAGGTGCTCGTCGCGCGGGAACGCGAGGCCCGCGTCGATCACGATCGCCTCGCCGTCGGCCTCGAGCACGGTCATGTTCTTGCCGACCTCGCCGAGGCCGCCCAGCGGGATGATTCGGGTGCTTCCGGGCATCGGCGAAGTCTAGATCGTGGATGTGACTAAGCCGATCCCCGGCCGGGCCCGATACAGACTTGGTGCGGCTCTCAGCGTTCGCGTACGCAACTGTTGCCGCCGGCCTCGCGGTCACGGCGGCCGGCGCGATCGTCGCTGCCCGGCAGCCGCTGACGGCTCTGGCGCTCCTCGCCGCGGCTGCTCTCGCCGCCGAGCTGCTGGAGGAGCCGGAGAGCCCGCGCGTGCGCGAGCCGATCGGGCCCGGAGGGTTCCGCGTCGCCTCGGGCGTCGACCTCGCCGCGGTGATCGTGCTCGGGCCGTGGCGCGGCGCGCTCGTGGCCGCGTCGGCGGCGATCGTCGCGCGGCTGGCGCGCGGAACGTGGCGCCCCGCCGCCTTCCAGGCCTCGGCCTACGCGCTCGCGGCGGTTGGGGCCGGATACGCGTTCATGCTCGGCGGCGGGCGTATCGGCCACCTCTCGCTCCCTGACGACCTCGTCCCGCTGACCGTCCTCGCCCTCGCCTACCTGCTGGTCTCGCGCGGGCTGCTTCAGATCGTCGGCGGGCTCGAGGTGCTCCGTCCGGACTTCGCCGCTGCGGCGGCCGAATCGGGGCTCGGCGCGATTGTCGCGCTGTTCGCGCTCGACCAGCCCTGGAACGTCGTGGCCGTCGTACCGGTCGCCCTCGCGGTCGGCACCGCCCACGCTCGTGTCCGGCGCTCCCGGCAGGAGACGCTGCACGCGCTCGAGACGTTCGCGAACATCGTCGACGAGCGCGACCCCCACACGTACCGCCACTCGCTGCGAGTCGCTGGGCTGGTCGACGGCCTCGCGCGCGCTCTCGGCTTCCCGTACTCCGACATCGACCGCCTGCGCTGGGCGGCGCGCCTGCACGACCTCGGCAAGGTCGCGGTCGACGCTGCCGTCCTCGGTAAGAGCGGAAAGCTGACTCCCAGAGAATGGGGCGCGGTCTGGCGCGCGCCGCGGCTCTCGGCCCGGCTTCTACGGCGCTTCGAGCTCTCGGCCGAAGAAGCCCGTGCCGTCGAGTACCACCGCGAACGCTTCGACGGCCGCGGCTACTACGGCATTCCGCCCGACGACCAGCCGCTGGCGGCGCACTTTCTCGCAGTCGCGGACAGCTTCGACGCGATGACGAGCGACCGGCCCTACCGGCCGGGGCTCAGCACGGAGGAGGCGCTTGCGGAGATCGAGCGCGGCATCGGCGCCCAGTTCCACCCGGCGGTCGCCAAGGCGTTCGTCGCCGTCCAGCGCGGGCAGGATCCGTTCTGGGCGCTGACCCAGGACGAGCAGGAGCAGCTCCGCAGCGCGTCCACGCCCTACCGCGTTCCCGAGGTGCCGGGGGCACGCGACCTGAAGGCGCGGCCGGAGCTGGTCGCCCTCGCCGGCTTGATCGTCGCCCTGGGCGGCATCGGGCTCGACCAGCGGTGGCTCGCGATCGCCGGCGCGCTCGCCGCGTTCTTCGGGCTCGCCCTCCTGGCCTGGGTGCGCTTCCGTGCCAACCGCCTCGCCCGTGCGCTCGGCTCGGCGCTCGCCGCGGGCGATCGGGTGCGCGTCTTCGAGCGGCTCGGCGGCGTGCTCGAGGCAGCGATGGGCGGAGAGTGGATCGCGCTCGTGCGGTGGCAGGAGGACGGCCTCGGCGGCGAGATCGAGCTCTCGCGTGGCGAAGCGGCGCCTGAGCGCGTGCTGATGAGCTGGCTCGTGCGTGAGGCGGAGTCACGCGAGGAGCTGCTGACGGCCGGCGGCCACGAGCTCGGCGGGGACGGTGCCTACGTCGCGCTCCCGCTGAGGCGCGAGAACAGCGCCCTGACCGGATTCCTCGTCGTCCGAACGGAGCGCGCCTTGCAGCGCCACGTCGCCGCCGCGCTTGTGGGATCGCTGGACGCGATCGGCCTGGCGCTCGCCGCCGGGCCGGAGGCAGAGCCCGAGCCGCTGAGCGGCGCCGCCTAGGCGCGCACGGGCTCGAGCAGCTTCAGCCGCTCGAGGCAGTCGCGGATCAGCGCTATTTCGTCCTCGTTAGCCTCGACGAGCGGCAGGCGTAGGCCCCCGACCTCGTGGCCGAGCAGGTTGAGCGCCGCCTTGATCGCGATCGGGTTCGTCTGCACCTTGAGGATCTCGAGCGCCGGCCGCATCTCCTCCTCGAGGCGGCGGGCGTCGTCGACGTCGCCCTCGCGGAAGCGCCCGATCATCGCCTTCACCTGCGGCCCGACCACGTGCGTGTGGACGCAGACGCCTCCGAGGCCGCCGAGCTCGATGAAGGGCAGGACGAGGTCGTCGTCGCCGGCGTACAGGTCGAGGCCGAGCTCGACGATGCGGCGCGCCTGGTCGAGGTCGGGGTTCGCCTGCTTCACGGCTCGCACCGTCGGGATCTCGGCGAGCTCGGCGATTGTCTCCGGCTCGATGTTGATCACGACGCGGCCGGGGATGTTGTAGACGACCACCGGCCGGTCGCTCGCGGCGGCGACCGCTCTGAAGTGCTCGACGATCCCGCGCGGCGGCGGCTTGTTGTAGTACGGCGTGACCACGAGAAAGCCGTGCGCGCCCGCCTCGTGAGCGCGCTCCGTGAGGTGCACGGAGTGTGCGGTCGAGTAGGTGCCGGTCCCGGCGACGACTGTCGCACGGTCGCCGATCGCGTCGACCGCCGCGGCGACGAGCTCGATCCGCTCGTCGTCGGAGAGGGTCGGCGACTCGCCGGTCGTGCCCGCCACGACGAGCCCGTCGGAGCCGTTGTCGACGAGGTACTGCGCCAGCGCGCGAAACCGGTCGTAGTCGACCGCACCCGACGCGTCGAAGGGTGTGACGACCGCCGTCAGAACTTCGCCGAGCACGCCGGTAGTCTACGCCGCCGACCGGAGCCTCCCTGCCCGCCCGAACGACCCCCAGGGGGTCCCCCGCGACCCCTGACGGGGACGCTAGCGAGGAAAGCGTGGCGTGTCTGTGTCCCGGATGTGACGAAGGCGTGGCGGCTCGTCAACACCCCCAGCCTGCGGCGGCCCGTCCGCTATCAGAGCGGCAGCTCCCGGCCCATGACGAGGAACGGCGGATAGCCCGGGCCGAAATGGATCTCCGGGACGACGAGTTCCCAGCCACGGCCGCGATAGAGGCCGATCGCCGGCTCGTTCTCGACCTCCGTCGAAAGAACGGCAGTCGGGGCGTCGACGCCTTTGAGCAGGGCGTCGTGCAACCGCCCGCCGATGCCGCGCCGCCGCAGGTCCGGGCGGACGGCGAGCTCGACGAACTCGAAGTGGCCGGATCGAAGCCAGCGCTCCCGCGCCGCCTCGTCCATTGCCTCCGAGACCAGGTCGTGCCACCACTGGCCCGCCTCGCCGCGGAAGCCGTAGGCGAACCCGGCAAGCCGCCCGTGCTCGTCGTGCTCGGCGACGAACCGGAAGCCGGCGCGCTCGAGATGGCGCGGGACGATGACGTCGAGCCGGTCGCCCGCGGCGCCCGGCCAGACGGCGAGGAGCTCCTCCGGCCGGGCGAGCAGCTCGCGGACCTCCCTGACCGTCAGCTCACGCAAGCAGCGCGTCGAGCCCGATCGTCAGCCCGGGCGGCAGGCTCGCCAGCCGCTCGAGCGCCAGTAGGACGCCCGGCACGTAGGCCTCCCGCGAGTAGGCGTCGTGCCGGATCGTGAGCAACTGGCCCTCGCCGCCGAGGAGCACCTCCTGGTGCGCCACGAGCCCCGGCAGCCGCACCGAATGGATCTCCGGCTCGCCGGGGAGCCGCTCCGCCGTCGCCTTCGCCGTCCCGGACGGCGCGTCCTTCTTCGCCTCGCCGTGGAGCTCCACGATTTCGGCGCTCGGCAGGTACCGCGCGGCCTCGGCGGCCAGCCGCATCATGATCACGGCCCCAATCGCGAAGTTCGGGGCCACGAACAGCTGCAGCCCGCGCTCGGCCGCGACCGCGCCTAGCGGCCCGGGGTCCCAGCCCGTGGTTCCGACGACGCAAGGCACCCCGCGCTCCAGCGCCGAGCGCACGTTCCCCTCGACGACCTCCGGAGCCGTGAAATCGACCATCGCCTCGGCCTCCTCCAGGCTCACCAGCTCGTGACCCGCGGACTCGAGCGCGGGGCCGAGCACGCGCCCGACCTTGCCGCCGCGCCCGAAGAGGACGACCCTCACGCGGCGCGCGCGAGGCCCGGGTTCACGCGCTCGATCGCCGCAAGGAACCGCTTCTGGCTCGGGCCGATCCCGGCCGCGGAGAGCTTCTCGGGCGAGAGCAGCACGTCGGCCAGCTCGGCCAGCGCCTCGGGCTCGACGGCGTCGATCTCGGCCATGATCCGCTCGATCGAGAGCAGCTCCGTGTCGGTGATGAGCGACTTGCCGAGGCGGCTCATCCGGTTCGACGTCGACTCCATCGAGAGCAGGATCCGGCCCTTCAGGTTCTCCTTCGCGCGCGCGAGCTCCTCCGGGCACACGTTGCCGGTCGCGATGTCCGCGATCTCCGCGCTCGCGATCTCCAGGCAGGCGTCGACGTTGTCCTCGCGCGTGCCGATGTAGACCCCGATCTGGCCGGTGTCGGTGTACTGCGAGGCGAAGCTGTAGACCGCGTACGCCATCCCGCGCTTCTCCCGGATCTCCTGGAAGAGCCGCGACGAGGCCGAGCCGCCAAGGATGCCGTCGAGCAGGGAGGCGGCGAAGCGGCGCCGGTCGGAGCGCGCGATCCCGGGAGCCGCCAGGCAGACGTGGTACTGCTCGGTGTCCTTGCGCTGGAAGCGGATGCTCGGCGGCGGCGCCTTCACCAGCGCAGGCCGAACCCGGGGACCCTTGCGGGCCGCGTCCACCGCGCGCCGCTGAGCCTTGAGCAGCAGCCGCTCGAACTCCTCGTGCTTGAGGTTCCCGGCCGCGGCGACGACGACATTCCCGGGGATGTACATCGCGCGGTGGTAGGCCGTGATGGTGCGCTTCGAGACGGACGAGATGACCTCCGCACGGCCGATCACCGGGCGGCCGAGCGGGTGGTTGCCGAAGGTCGCCTCGGAGATCAGGTCGTGCACGAGCTCCTGCGGCTGGTCCTCGTACATCGCGATCTCCTCGAGGACGACCTCGCGCTCCGCGTCCAGCTCTGCGAAGGCAGGTGCGAAGACCATCTCGCCCATCACGTCGAGCGCGATCTCGAGCTTGTCGTCCGGAACGCGGGCGTAGACGACGGTGTGCTCGCGTGACGTCGCCGCGTTCAGCTCGCCACCGAGGGCGTCGAAGATCTCCGCGATCTGTTGCGCGCTGTAGCTCGCCGTGCCCTTGAAGAGCAGGTGCTCGAGAAAGTGCGAGACCCCCGCCTTCGCGTCGTTCTCGTCCCGCGACCCCGCGCCGATCCAGAAGCCGACCGAGACCGAGCGCACATGCGCCAGCCGCTCCGAGATCACGCGCTCGCCCGAGTCGAGCTCCGACAGGACGTACTTCTGCTGCACGGCGGGATCGTACTCGGGCGCCGCTAGGCTCAGCCCTCGTGGAGCACGAGGAGACCTTCGAGGACGTCGTCGAGGCTGCGATCGAAGGGCTGCCTCCGGACTTGCGCGCGGCGATGTCCAACGTCGCGATCGTGGTCGAGGACGAGCCGCCGGAGGGAGAGCCGCTGCTCGGGCTCTACCAAGGCGTCCCCCTGACCGAGCGGTCGAGCGCGTACGCGGGCGCGATGCCCGACAAGATCTCGATCTACCGCGGGCCGCTCGAGCGCGTCTACGGGCACGACCCGGAGCTGCTGCGCGACCGGATCAGGCACGTCGTGATCCACGAGATCGCGCACCACTTCGGCATCAGCGACGAGCGCCTGCGCGAGCTGGGCCGCTACTAGCCTCTACGACCCGAGCGCCTTGTCGATCGCGGCGGTCAGGGCCGCCACACCTGGGTCGCCTGCCGGAAGCGCGGTCAGCTGCCCGCCCGTCTTGCCGACGAGGACCGTGGGCGTCCCCGACACCTGGTCGGCGTTCGCCTGGCCGTCGTACGTGTGCTCCTTGTCGGACACCGCACTCGAGCCCATCGCGTCCTGCAGCGCCTTGACGTCGACGCCGGGGATGCTCGTCGCAGCCGAGGCGATCATCGTGTCGTCGAGCCAGCCGCTGTTCTCCGCGCCCTGGTTGGCGTAGAGGAGCTGCGCGAAGTTGAATGCGCGGTTCTGCTGCTCGGCGGCGATCATCCCCTGGCGCCCGCGCTCGGAGTCCTCGCCGATGAAGGCGATCGGGCGCGCCTCGACCTTCAGCTTCCCCGTCCGGACGTAGCGCTGGAGGATCGTCGGCATCGTCGACGTCTCGAACTCGCGGCAGACCGGGCACTGGAGGTCGATGTATTCGACCATCGTCACGGGCGCAGAGGCCTTCCCGAGCACGTTGCCCTGCTGCGGGATCCCCGCGAACTGCTGCTGGATCGCATTGGCATCGGGCAGCGTCGACCCCGTTGCCGACGAGCTCGAGCCGCCGCCCGCGAAGACGACGACGATCAGGACTGCGGCGGCGATCCCGATCAGCCCGACGAGTGCGGACACGAGGACTGCAGGCGAGGCCCTACGCCCCTCCGTGCTGCGGACGGGAGGCCGTGCCACCTGCGCCTGGCGCTGGCGCCGCGCCTGCTTGCCGCTCGTCATGACGGACTAACGGTAGCTCGCGACGGCGGCGGGGCCGCCGACAGCAGCAGGAACGCGAAGCAAAGCGCGAAGCCGGTCAGCGCCAGGGTCGGGATCGTCACGTAGCCGAACTCGTTGATCCACTTCGTCGCGCAGCCGCCGGGCGCCGAGATCAGGCACGACTTCGCCTGCTCGATGACGCCGTTCTCGACCAGCAGGTGGTAGACCGAGACGCCCGCGCCGACGATCGGCAGCGGAAGCAGGTAGCGCGCCGCCCGCCGGTCGTTGGCCAGCGCGGCGAGCAGCGTGACGATCGCCAGCGGGTACATGCAGATGCGCTGGTACCAGCACAGCTCGCAGGGGACGAAGCCGGCGATCTCGGAGAAGAAGAGGCTGCCGCCGGTGGCGACCGCCGCCACGAGGAAGACGAGCCAGAGCTCGTAGCCCTCGGCCGCGGCGCGCAGAGCGTCGCCCGGGCCGCGCAGGCCGACGAGCCAGGCGATCCCGACGAGCAGCAAGAGGGCCGCCAGCACCTGGCCCGCGACGCCCAGCACCGCGAGGACATCGATGACGTCCTGCGTCACTCGCGCGCCTCGAAGACGCGGCTGGTCCTGCCTTCGATGAGCAGGCGCGCTCCCCGCGAGCGCTCCAAGGCCGCGAGCCGCGCGGCGCCGACGAACGACATCACGCCCAGCCCTCCGAGGATGCCGGCGAGAAAGGCGGCGAGGTCCGGACGCGGCCAGAGCGCCACCGCGGTCAGCACGGTCAGCCCGATCGTGCTGGGGTATGCCGCCCGCACGAGCGCATGGCTGCGGCTCTCGATCCGCGCGTCGGCCGGAAGCGGGTCCGGCGTCCCCAGCTTCAGCGCCGTTCGCCGCCGCCTGTCGCCGCCGTAGACGGTGAGCAGGAGGATCAGCGCGCCGAAGGCGAACAGGCCGACGGCCGGGCCGGGATCGACCCCGCGCGCCGTCGTCGCAGCGAGGCCCCCGATCCCGAGCGCGAGTCGCGTGACGGCGATCAGAAGCGCCTGCGGCCTCGCCTCGACGAGGGCAGGCGCCCCTGTTTCTTCGCTCAACTCAGTTCCGGTCGCGGCCGCGCCCACGGCCGCCGCGGCGGCCGCGCTCGCCTTCGCGGCGTGGCGGACGCTCCTCGCGCTCGCGCGGTGGCGCGTCCTTCGCCCGCTGGATCAGCTCCTCGGGCTGCACGAGGTTGCCGTTCTCGTGCTTGGCGACGAGCTTCAGGCCGATACGGCCGCGCTCCTTGTCGACCTCCTGCACCACGACGTCGAGCACGTCGCCGCGCCCGATCACGTCCTCGATGTGGCCTACGCGTCCCGGACCCACGTTCGAGACGTGGAGCAGGCCGTCGGTGCCCTTCTTGAGCTCCACGAACGCGCCGAACTGGGTCGTCTTGACGACCTTGCCGGTGTAGGTGTCTCCCACCTCAGGCTCCTTCGTGAGGCCCTCGATCGCGGCGATCGCGGCATCTGCTTTCGTGCCCTCGGTCGCGTAGATCAGGATCGTCCCGTCCTCCTCGATGTCGATCTGGACGTCGTGGTCGGCCTCCAGCGCGCGAATCGTCTCGCCGCCCTTGCCGATCACCATCCCGATCTTCTCGGGGTCGATCTTGACAGTGGAGATCCGCGGCGCGTGCGACGCAAGCTGCGTCCTGCTCTCGGAGATCGTCTCGGCCATGCGGTCGAGGATGAACTCGCGCGCCTGCCTCGCCTGCTCGAGCGCGTTGCGCATGATCTCCTGCGTGACGCCGGTGATCTTGATGTCCATCTGCAGGGCGGTGATCCCGCCGCGCGTCCCGGCGACCTTGAAGTCCATGTCGCCCAGGTGGTCCTCGGCGCCCTGGATGTCGGTCAGGATCACGTAGTCCTCGCCCTCCTTGACGAGGCCCATCGCGATGCCCCCGACCGGGGCCTTGATCGGCACGCCGGCGTCCTGCAGCGACAGGGTCGAGCCGCAGACCGAGCCCATCGAGGACGAGCCGTTCGACTCGAGCGTCTCCGACACGATCCGGATCGTGTACGGGAACTCTTCCAGGGACGGGATCACCGGCTCGAGCGCCCGCTGCGCGAGCGCGCCGTGGCCGATGTCGCGCCGCTTCGGGCCGCGCATGAAGCCCGTCTCCCCGACCGAGTAGGGCGGGAAGTTGTAGTGGTGCATGTAGCGCCGATCGGTCTCGAGCGAGAGGTCGTCGATGCGCTGCCCCTCCTTGGCCGTGCCGAGGGTCAGCAGGGACATGATCTGGGTCTGGCCGCGCGTGAAGAGCGCCGAGCCGTGCGTGCGCGGGCTGACGCCCACCTCGCAGGTGATCGGCCGGATCTCCTCCGGGTCGCGGCCGTCCGGGCGGCGCTTGTCGATTGCGATCTTGCGGCGGACGAGCTCCTTGTAGATCGTCTCGGCCGCGCGCTTGACGCTCTGGCGCGTGAGCGAGTCCTTCACCACAGGCGCTTCGTCGTCGGCGGCGGCCGGCCCGGCCGGGAACGGGAGCTGGATCTCCTCCTCGATCCGTTCGAAGAGCAGGTTGCGCTTCGCCGACTTCAGCTCCTTGGAGTCCTGCTCGGCCTCGGTCAGCGCCCGCAGGTCGTCCTCGAACTGCTCGTGCACGGGCCTGACGACTGCCTCGAGGCGCTGCCGCTCGAGGATCATCGCGAGGCTCGAGCGCACCTGGATCTGGCGGCGGATATCGTCCTCGGTCGATTCCATCGAGAGCGGCGGGCACAGCTCCGAGACGAGCTCCTCGACGACTCCGCCCGCCTCGCGCAGGCCCTCGGAGGCGATGTGCTCCTGGATCCGTCCACCGTAGTCGCGCTCGAGCTGGGTCGTCAGCTCCGGGTCCAGCCACTTCTCCTTGCCGACCTGGCGGCGCAGGTCCTCCTGCGCGTCGCAGATCTTCAGGATCTCACCGTGGGCGAGCTCGAACGCCTCGAGGATCGTCTCCTCGGGGATCTCGTGAGCGCCCGCCTCGACCATCGTCAGCGCCTCACGCGTGCCGACGACGATCAGGTCGAGGGTGCTCTCGCCCTCCTCCACCGCCGGCAGCGACGGGTTCACGACAAGCTGCCCGTCGATCTGGCCGACGCGCACGGCCCCCACCGGCCCGAGGAAGGGCAGGGGTGAGACCATCAGCGCCGCCGAGGCGCCGTTGATGCAGAGAATGTCGTGGGCGGTGACGAGGTCTACCGACAAGGTCGTGCAGACCACGTGCACCTCGTTCTTGTAGCCCTTCGGCCAGAGCGGCCGGATCGGGCGGTCGATCATGCGCGCGGTGAGGATCGCCCGCTCTGTGGGCCGGCCCTCGCGCTTGAAGAAACCGCCGGGGATCTTGCCGGCGGCGTACATCCGCTCCTCGACGTCGACCGTGAGCGGGAAGAAGTCCGCGCCCTCGCGCGTCTCCATCCGGCCCTGCGCCGTCGCGAGCACCATCGACTCGCCCGACCGGACGACGACCGCGCCGTCGGCCTGCTTGGCGAGCTTGCCGGATTCGAACGTCAGCTCCTGATCGCCGACGGTGACGGACACCGTGGCGGTCCGGGGCTCAGTCGTTGTTGCCATGTGATTCCTCCACTTCTCGGGGAGTGGAGGTTTGAGTCAGCTTCGCGTCCGGCGCGCGAAGCTCGCTCAAACTTCCACTCTCCAGCTTGGGGTACTGGTCTGGTTCGGCCTACCTCCTCAGGCCGAGCTCTTGAATGAGGGCGCGGTAGCCCTCGAGGTTGCGCTTCTGCAGGTACTGCAGCAGCCGGCGCCTGCGACCGACGAGCTTGAGCAGGCCGCGCCGCGAGTAGTGGTCTTTCGGGTGCGTGCGCAGGTGCTCGGTTAGCTCGTTGATGCGGGCGGTCAGGAGCGCGATCTGCACCTCCGCGGAGCCGGTGTCCTGCTCGCTGCGGCCGTGCTTGCCGACGATCTCCTGCTTCGCTTCCTTGGTGAGGGTCAATTCGTCCTCCTTGTAACGCGTCTCCGCCGTCCAAGCCGCCGCGAGGAAGCACACGCGAACGGCCGAGACGGCGGTCTGGCCGAGAAGGGTAGCAACGAAGCCGTTTGTCCGCGCTGTGCCGCGCCCGCGTCGGCCGGCCCGCGCAGTGCAATCCTGCGCCGCGCACTCGCCTCCGCGCCCTGGGGGGTCCAGGCCGTTTTCGGCCCGGTGGCCACCATCCTCCTCCCCGCTGCGAGCGTAGCCGCAGAAACCGCAGCCATGGTCACGGATGTGCGCCGAAACCGTCACCATCCGTCCACAGTGCAGGCGGCGGTCGCAGCTGGGCATCCGGCCACGGTCGAAGCCGGAATCGAAGTGCTGGCCGCGGGCGGCTCGGCAGCCGACGCAGCTGTTGCCGCGTGCCTGGCGTCATGCGTCGCCGAGACGGTGATGACCGGACTGCTCGGCGGCGGGCACGGCATCTACTACGAGGCGGCCACCGGCCGAGCGCGCAACATCGACTGCTTCGTGGCCGTTCCGGGCCTCGGCGCGGCGCCCGGGCGCGGAGTCGAGCTGCTCGAGCTCGAGGTCCCGTTCGGGACCGAGCTCGTCCACTACGCGGTCGGCGTGGCGTCGTGCGGCGTGCCGGGGCTTCCCGCAGGGCTCGGCGCGCTCCACCGCGCGCACGGACGCCTCCCGTGGCCGCGCCTCGTCGAGCCGGCGCTACGGCTCGCCACGGAAGGCGTGGACTTCCCGCCCGCGCATGCGGCGTGCCTCGCAATGCTGGCGCCGGTGATGACGATGAACGAGGGCGCCCGCATCTACGCGCCGGAAGGCGAGCTACTCGGTGCCGGGGCACGACTGGAGCAGCCGGGTCTCGTGCAGGCGCTCGAGCTTCTTGCGGACGAGGGGCCTGGGAGCGCGTACAGGGGCTCGCTTGCGGAAGCGCTGCTTGCGCTGATGGACGAGCGCGGCGGACTCGTCACCCGGCAGGACCTCGCCGCGTACGCACCCCGCTGGTCGAGCCCCGTCGAGATCACCTATGCAGGGGCCCGGCTCCTCACGCGCAGGGGTCTCGCGCCCATCGGCAACGGTCTTGCTGCGCTGCCGACGCTCAGTGGGCGAGACCCGGCCCAGCGCGCCGTCGCCCTGGCGGAGGCGCTGAACGCGGCCGATGCCGAAGGAGACACCACGAACCTCGCCGTGGTCGACGGCGAGGCCAACGCCTGCGTCCTCACCACGAGCCTCGGCCTGGGCTCGGGCGACTTCCTCCCCAGCCTCGACCTGCATCTGAACAGCATGCTGGGCGAAGCCGACCTGATCCGAGGACGCCTCGAGCCGGGTGAGCGCATGGACAGCATGATGTCGCCGCTCCTCGGCCTCGACGGAGAAGGGCTCGCGCTCGGCGCCGGAGCGGCCGGAGGGACGCGGCTGCGGAGCGCGCTCGTCCAGGTCGTGGCAGGGATTCTCGATGAAGGCCTTCGCGCCGACGAGGCAGTGCCGAGGCCTCGCCTCCACCCTGCGGCAGGTCTCGTCCACCTCGAGCCCGGCCTCGAGCCGGAGGTTCCAGCCGCCCTCGAGCGCGCGGGCTTCGAGATCCGCGCCTGGCCCGAGCTACACCACTACTTCGGCGGCGTCAGCGTCGTCACGCGAACCGGCGCGGCAGGAGATCCCCGGCGAAGCGGAGCCGCGACGATTCTTCCGCCCGGCTGAGCCCGAGCCAGCCGAGGTAGCCGCAATCCGGACAGCCGGGATTCGCGACGGCCGTCCCGCCGCCGGAAGGCTTCGCATAGACGCTGCCGCATTCGAGGCAGCGAACCGACTCGAGGACTCTGAGCGCACGCTGGGCATGCCATCGTTGCTCTCCCATGCCAGAGGAGAGGCCGAAAGGTGCCGAAACTTGCGCTTAGCTCGCTTTTTCCCGTCCACCCCTCCGAGGGGCGTCGATGGCGATCCAGCCCACCCCGCCGCACTCGGGGCACGGCAGAGCCTCCTCCTGCTCGAGCGGCAGCTGGTAGACGGCGCCGCAATCGAGGCAGCGGACGAGCTCACGCTCCTCTTCGCGCATGCTGGTTCCACTCACGAGAAGACGGATGCGGACGAAGCCGGGAACCTGCGCGTTACACGGGCGGCTCGGCGCGACGTGTCGCCTCGACGTCACGGGCGATCTGCTCGACGAGCTCCTGTTCGCTGTCGAAGGCACGCTCGGCGCGGAGGCGCTTCCACAGCTGGAGCAGGAGCCTGCGGCCGTAGAGGTCGCCGCCGAAGTCGAGCAGGAACGCCTCGATCCGCCGCTCGCCCCCGCCGTAGTGCGGGTTCGTCCCGATCGAGATCGCCGCACGATGCCCCGCAGCCTCGCCCGCGTAGATCCCGTAGCCGGGGACGAGCAGGTCTGGGTCCGATCGCAGGTTGGCGGTCGGAAACCCGAGCGTGCCGCCCCGGGCGTCGCCCGCGACGACGGTACCTTCGACCTCGGCGGGCCGCCCCAGCAGCCGAGCTGCGCGCTCGACCTCGGCCGCCCGCAGCAGGTCGCGGATCCGCGTCGAGGACACGCCTTCCACGAGTGGGACAGTGCGGACGTCGAAGCCGAGCCGTTCGAGCAGCGCAAGGTCGCCCGCTCGGCCGCGCCCGAAGCGGAAGTTCGCGCCTGCGACCACGACCTCGGTCCCGATCGGCCGCAGGACACGATCGACGAACGCCTCCGCGTCGAGCTGTGCTAACTCGAGGTCGAAGGCGACGACGAGGGCATCCTCGATGCCCGCGGCGCCGATCAGCTCGAGCCTGCGCTCGAGCGTCGCAAGCAATTCGACGCCGTAGCCGAGCGCCAGCCGAGGGTGCGGGTCGAAGGTCACGACGGTGGCCGTGAGGCCGGCCGCGACGACCGCCTCGAGCACGCGCCGGTGCCCCAGGTGAACCCCGTCGAACGTGCCGACCGCGACCGCCCGCGGCCGCGAGCCGAGCTCGGCCGGGTCCCGCGCGACCCTCACGCGGCTCCACGCCCGCCGCTGCGGCCGCCGATCCGGGCCAGCGCCTGCTCGGGTGGGATCAGCCGCTCCGAGTCGGCCTCCTCGACCCGGAAGGGTCCCACCTCCGTGCGCCGCAAGGACGCGCAATGACCGCCGAGCGCCGCCGCGATCGACCGCACATAGGTACCCGAGCTCACGCGGAGGTCAAGGCGCGCGACTCCGTCGCTATAGGAAATGAAGTCGAGCGAATCCACCCGGGAGCGGCGCACGGGCATCTCGACCGCAACGCCACGGCGGTGCAACCGGTAGGAACGCTCACCGCCGATCTTCACAGCCGACGCGGCCGGGATCGGCAGCTCGACCTCTCCGCGGAGGAGCGCGAGCCTGCGCTCGAGCTCCGGGGCGCTCGGCGCCTCCGGGCGCTCGAGGATCTCGCCCTCGCGATCCGCGGTGTCGGTCACCGCCGTGAGGTCGATGTCGGTGACGTAGCGCTTCTCCAGGCCGACGAAGCATGACGCCAGTTTAGTTGCCGCTCCGGACAACACGAGCAACAAACCAGTCGCAAACGGGTCGAGCGTGCCCGCATGGCCCGTCCGCGCCCCGGTTCGACGACGCACCTCCGCGACCATCGCGAAGGAGGACGGCCCCTCCGGCTTGTCGATCAAGAAGAGCCCACTCGGGCTAAGCGCCCGCGGCGGCACGGAACTCTTGGTGGATGAAGTCGGTGATCTCCTCGACCGAAGCGTCGCTGGAGAACCCCGCAGCCTGCCGGTGGCCGCCGCCGTTCGACTTCCGGGCGATCGCGGAGACGTCGAGCTCGTCGTTCGAGGCGCGCAGGCTTATGCGTCGCGCAGGGCCTTCACGCCTGGGCGGCTCGCGGATCAGCGCCGCCATCTCGGCGCCTTCGACGGCGCGGAGGTAGTCGATAATGCCTTCGGAGTACGCCTCGGCGACGTTCAGCTCCGTGAAGTCGCTGCGCAGCAGGTACGACACGACCAGACGTCCGCCCTCGTACACCTGGGCCCGCTCGAGCGCACGTGCGAGCAGCTTCAGCTTTGCGAACTCGACCGACTCGTAGACGCCCTGGAAGACGCGGTGGACGTCGGCGCCGGCCTCCACGAGCTCCGCGGCGAGCCGAAGCGCCTTCGGGGTTGTGTTCGTGTACTGGAAGCGGCCGGTGTCCGTCACGACCGCGATGTAGAGCGCCTCGGCGATCTCGGGTGTCAACTCCACGTCGAGCTCGGCGAAGACGTCGCGCAGGACCTCGCCGGTCGACGACGCGTCGCCGACGACGAGGTTCAGGTCGCCGAAGCGTGAGTTGTCGTGATGGTGGTCGATGTCCAGCACGAGCGGAGCCCGCTCGAGCAGGGTCCGGTCGGGCCCGAGCCGCTGCTCGTTCGCGCAGTCGAGCGCCACGAGCACGCGCTCGCGACCGTCCCCGGGCGGGTCGCGCCGCAACCCGGCGAGCCGCATGAACGCGTACTCGCGCGGGAGCGGTGCGTCGCCGTAGAGGTACATCTCGCTGTCCTTGCCGAGAGAGTCGAGCGCGAGCTTCGTTGCCAAGAGCGACCCGAGGGCGTCTCCGTCGGGGTTCTCGTGCGTCACGAGCAGGAAGCGGTCGTGCGAACGGAGGGCGTCCGCGACCGCCTGCAGGTCACTCGTCTTCTGGCTCTGGGGCGAGCTCATCGATCAGTTTCGTCATGCGGACCCCGCGCTCGACGGTCGGATCGTATTCGAAGGCCAGCTGAGGGGTCCGCTTCATGCGCAGCTCCCGCGCAACCCGGGCCTGCAGCACGCCGTGGGCCGCCGCGAGCCCGGCCAGCGTCTTTTTCCGCTTCGCCTCCGAGCCGAGCACGCTGACGAACACGCGGGCGTGGCGAAGGTCGGCGGACGTCTCGACCCCCGTGACCGTGACGAAGCCGATCCAGGGATCCTTCAGCTCGCCGACCGCCTCGGAGACGACTTCGCGCACTGCTTCGTTGACCCGACGCATGCGCTCGCTCATGGGGCAACCTCTGTCCCATGAGC
>JBKPFI010000345.1:0-4718 GCA_046728775.1 Actinomycetota bacterium
CGTGCCCGTCGTCGCGGCGCGCGTCTCGGGCGCGGACGAGCGGCCCCGACACCGCGGCCTGTCGCACCACACGGAGGCGGTGCTCGCGCTCGTGGGGGGCGACGCGGTACTGGCGGACGGGCCGGCGGAGGGCTGGCGGGAGGCGTGCGAGGGGCTACCGCTCTCGCACATGGGGCGCGGGCCGGACGAGGATCCGGACTTCTTCGCGGCCGCGTACGCAGCGGGCCTCGCGGCACGCGAGCTCGTGGGCCGATCGTCGCGCGGCTAGCTCGCGCGTGGGGTGCGGCCACTCAGTCGGATGACTGCCGGGCTTTGGGCCTCCGGGCCGGCTACGCACCGCTAGGGGACCGACGAACGGGTGTAGAGGCCCGGGATGGTGTCTCGACTCCTGCTCGTGCCCGCGGTCGCCCTCGTCCCGTTCAGTTGCGGTACCGAGCACGCGGGCATCTCCGGGGCCAGGGCTGTACACCGCTTGCTGAGCCCGGCCGCTCCCATGCGGCGGCGACACGATGCCCCGCGTCAATCCCGATGAGACGCCGCAGCCCAGCCCGCGCGTAGCACGGCGAGCTCGAGGATCGGGCCGCCGCCCTCAGGCGCCTCGACGTCGAACTCGAGCTCGGGCGTCAGCCCGAAGTCGCGCACGCGTGCCCGTACCGGGTAGGTCGGGACGTTGCTGCGCGGGCTGCCGTAGCCGCAGAGGATCAGCCGGCCTCGGGGGGCGACGATCTCGTGGAGGAGGCGCTTCACGTATTCGCGCTCACGGTCGGCGGGCACGTACACGAGCTCGGTTCGCACGAAGTCGAATTGCCGCGGCGGCTGCCACGTCAGCGCGTTGCCGACGAAGATCCGGTCGGCCCACTGCGGAAGCCGGCTGCGGGCGAGCTCTGCGAGTGGCGGAACTAGGTCGAGCCCGAACGGCTCGATGCGGTGCGGTGACCAGCGACGATCGACTCGAGCAGGTGGCCCGAAGCACAGCCGACGTCGAGGAACGTACCGTTGCGGTCGATCGCTTCGGCGATCGGCCTCCGAGCGGCCTCCCAGCGCACCTCGTCGCCGCCGAAGCCCGACTGCGAACGCGGGTTCTCGCCGGCGAGGTAGCCGGCCTCGAAGATCGTGACCATCGCGTCGAACCACCGATCGTCATCGATCTCCCCGCGAGCCCGGGCCGCCGCGACCTCGTCGACCGCGCCGCGCCAGCGCGCCGCGGCGGCCGCGCCTCCGTTGCGGTTCCCGGCCCTGCTCTGCGGGCGCTCGCTCGTCATGCGCTCCTTCGCCGTGTGCTCCCTCTTCGTGTGCTCGCCCTTCTGCGTGCCGATGGCGTCCGAGCCGGCCGAGCCTCCAAGCGCCCCTTAGTTCGGTTCGCCCAGCCTCCTCCCCGAGGCGATCGTAGCGAGGGGCGGCGCGCGTGTCTGTCACGGTTTGCGCCGAGCGTGTGACGGTTCGTCCACAGCGTGTCGCGGGCTCGTGAACTGCGCGAAAAGCTAGGGTTTCTCGCCCTGATGAAGGTCGGAGTCGTCAAGGAGATCAAGGCCGACGAGTACCGCGTCGCGCTCACCCCCGCCGGCGCGCGGGAGCTCGTGGAGCGTGGGCACGACGTGCTCGTCGAGGCAGGCGCAGGTCATGGCAGCTCGTTCCCCGACGATGCTTATCGCGCGGTCGGTGCATCCCTCGCTTCCGCGGAGGACGTCTGGGGCGAGGTGGAGCTCCTGCTCAAGGTCAAGGAGCCACTCGCGGCCGAGTACCCGCTGCTGCGCGAGGGGCTCGTCCTCTTCACGTACCTCCACCTGGCCGCGAGCGAGGAGCTGACGCGGGCGCTGGCCGAGAGCGGTGCCGCCTGCGTCGCCTACGAGACGGTGGAGACCGACAGCCACGCCCTGCCGCTGCTCGCGCCGATGAGCGAGATCGCGGGCCGGCTCGCGGCGCAGGCCGGCGCGTACTTCCTCGAGAAGCCGCTCGGCGGCCGCGGCCTTCTGCTGGGTGGCGTCCCCGGAGTGACGCCGGGACACGTGCTCGTGATCGGCGGCGGGATCGTCGGCTATAACGCGGCGGTCATCGCGCTCGGGCTCGGCGCCAACGTCACGATCCTCGAGCGCTCGGTCGACCGGATGCGCCACCTCGACGAGATCCTGTCCGGGCGTGTCAGCCTCGTCATGTCGTCCGCGCTGCAGATCGAGGAGTCGCTCGTCGAAGCGGACGTCGTGATCGGCGCGGTCCTGATCCCCGGCGCGGTGGCCCCGAAGCTCATCACCCGTGACATGCTCGGTGCGATGAAGGACGGCTCTGTGCTCTGCGACGTGGCCATCGACCAGGGCGGCTGCGCGGAGACCTCGCGTCCAACGACGCACAGCGAGCCGGTCTACGTGGTCGACGGCGTCACGCACTACTGCGTCGCGAACATGCCCGGCGCGGTGCCGATCACGTCGACCAAGGCGCTCACGAACGTGACGTTGCCGTACGTCGAGGCGATCGCTGACCGAGGGCTCGCCGAGGCGGTGGCGCGCGACCGCGCGCTCGCCCGCGGCGTGAACGTGCTCGACGGCAAGATCACGTACGAAGCTGTCGCCGAGGCGCACGGCCTCGACTACCACCCGCTCGAGGACGTCTTGCCGCTCTCGCCCGTGTAGCCGAACGCTATTTGGTCGGGCTGATCTTCACGACCAACCACGTCGTCGCCGCCGCGAACACGATCACGCAGGCGCCGAAGACGACCAGGCCGAGCATGCCGAGGATGGCGTCCATCGCCGACCTAGAATAGCCGCGTGCCGCGCGCCTGCGTGATCGTTCTGGACGCCGTGGGCGCGGGTGCGCTCCCGGATGCGGACGCGTACGGCGACGAGGGCTCGGACACGCTCGGCAACGTCGCGCGCGCCGTGGGCGGCCTCGACCTGCCGAACCTCGAGGCACTCGGGCTGGGAAACGTCGAGCCGCTGGAGGGCTGTCCGCCCCAGCCGGGCGCGCCCGCGGTGGCGGGCCGGCTGTTCGAGCGCTCGAAGGGCAAGGACACGACGGCCGGCCATTGGGAGCTGATGGGAGTCGTCACGCCGACGCCGTTTCCGACCTATCCGCAGGGCTTCCCGCACGACGTGATCGACCCGTTCATGCACCGAACGGGGCGCGGAGTGCTCGGGAACAAGCCGGCGTCGGGCACGGAGATCATCCAGGAGCTCGGCGAGGAGCACCAGCGGACCGGCAAGTGGATCGTCTACACGTCGGCCGACTCGGTCTTCCAGGTGGCGGCCCACGAGGAGACGATCCCGCTCGAGGAGCTCTACGAGGGTTGCCGCATCGCGCGCGAGATCCTGACCGGCAAGCACGCGGTCGGGCGCGTGATCGCCAGGCCGTTCATCGGCGAGCCCGGCAACTACGAGCGGACGCCGAATCGGCACGACTTCTCGCTCGAGCCGCGCCGGCCGAACTACCTGACGCTCGTGCGCGAGGCAGGGAAGACCGTGCACGCGGTCGGCAAGATCAGCGACATCTTCGCCGGGTGCGACATCGACGAATCGCGCCCCACGAGGTCGAACGTCGAAGGGATCCAGCAGACGGAGACGCTTCTGCGCGAGCTCGACGACGGGCTGATCTTCACGAACCTCGTCGAGACGGACATGCTCTGGGGCCACCGCAACGACCCGCTCAACTTCCACCGCTGCCTGCAGGACTTCGACCGCCGGCTCCCCGACCTCCTCGACGCCCTCCGCGATCAGGATCTCCTGATCCTAACCTCCGACCACGGCTGCGATCCGACGACACCCTCGACCGACCACTCGCGGGAGCACGCGCTCCTGCTCGCGTACGTGCACGGGCGCAACGCGGCGGGCCGCATCCACGAGGATGGTGAGTTCGCCGACGTGGGCGCGACGGTGAACGCGTGGCTGGGCGGCAAGGCGCCCCGGCGCGGGATTCCCGGCGAGCCGATCGTCGAGCCGTAGTGGCGATCGCTCGTTACCTGGTCGAGGACCTCGACTCGGCCGTGCGGTTCTACACGGAGCGGCTCGGCTTCCGTGCCGGACGGACGTTCGGTCCGGTCGCGCTCGTCCATCGAGGCGATCTCGAGCTGTGGCTCAGTGGGCCTGGAAGCTCCGGCCGTGACCAAGTGGGGTCTGCGCCGGGCGGCTGGAACCGAATCGTGCTCGACGTGGCCGAGCTCGAGGAGGCCGCAGCCGGGCTGACGCTTCGTGGCGAGCGGGTGGACGGGCCTGCCGGCAGCTGGCGGCTCGTGGACGACCCATGGGGCAACCCGATCGAGCTCTTCCAGCGCAGGTGATGCGCCTCAACGATCCCGAGCTCGTTCGGCGGCAGTACGAGACCGAGGCCGGCCTAGCCGTCCGCCGCGAGTCGCAGCTTCGCTACCTCGAGGGGACGAACGCGTTCGACGTCGCGCTCGGGGCCGTCAGCCGCGCCGAGCCGCGACGGGTGCTCGAGGTCGGGTGCGGGATGGGCGAGTTCGCCGAGCGCGTGGCGCGCGAGACCGGCGCCGAGGTCGTCGCCACCGATCTCTCGCTGCGTATGGTCGAGTTGACGCGGAATCGGGGCCTCGACGCGAACGTCGCCGACGTCCAGGCGCTCCCGTTCGAGGACGGCGAGTTCGACTGCGCCGTGGCGAACTGGATGCTCTACCCCGTGCCGGATCTCGACCTCGCTCTCGGCGAGCTCCGGCGCGTGCTGCGGCCGGGAGGGACGCTCGTCGCGACGACGATCGGCGGCGAGCACATGGCCGA
>JBKPFI010000032.1:0-2759 GCA_046728775.1 Actinomycetota bacterium
TCGTTCTTCGTCTGGTGGCAGTTCCTGCGGGGCGGGGAGGAGGGGCCGCGGCGCGTGGGCCGGCGGCGGCGCGCGGAGCCGGAGGGACCCGCGATGGCGATCCCGAAGAGCCGCGTCCGGCCTTCCCGCTAGCGTGCGGCCCGTGGCGGTGCGCGAGCTCGAGCTCGACCTCGACGCCTTCGAGGGCCCGTTCGACCTGCTCCTGACGCTCGTCCTGAAGGAGGAGCTCGACCTCGCCGAGGTCGACGTGGCGGGGCTCGTCGTCACGTTCGTCGAGCGGCTCGCGGAGCGCGACGAGCTCGACCTCGAGGCCTGCGGCGAGTTCCTCGTGCTGGTCGCGGCACTGCTCGAGCTGAAGGCGCGCGGGCTCTTCCCGGACGAGGATGCCGAGCTCTCGGAGCTCGAGCCCGAGGAGGCTGCCGAGGAGCTTGCGCGGCGGCTCGCCGAGTACCGGAGCGCGAAGGAGGCGGCGGCGTGGCTTGCCGAGCGGCTCGAGGGCGAGAGCGAACGCTACTTCCGCCTGGGACCGGCGCCCCTCGCGCCGCGCGTGGAACGGCGTCTGGCGCCCCAGGAGCCGGCCGCGCTCGCGAGGGCGTTGCGGGCGCTCGCAGCCGAGCCTCCGGCGGTGTCGCTGGCGCACCTGGAGCTGCGCTTCCCGCCGGTCTCGCGGTTCCTCGAGCGCTTCCGCGCAGTGCTGCGCCGCCGCAGGGTCTTTGACCTGGATGCGGAACTGGAAGGCATGTCCAGGATCGAGCAGGCCGTGGCGTTTCTGGCCCTGCTGGAGCTGCGGCGCGGGAACGAGGTCGCGCTGGAGCAGGCGGAGCCGTTCGCGCCGATCCGCGTGCGCCGGGAGCGCGCCTCCGCTTCCGCCGAGGAGGGGAGACAGGAATGGATCGCCCACTCCGCCTGATCACTGCGAGCCCGGTCGACCGGCTCGCGCGGACGATCGAGGCGCTGCTGGTCGTCGCCTCGCAGCCGCTGTCGGTCGAGGAGCTTGCGGAGGCTTGCGACGACGATGCCGCGCGCGTCGAGATGGCGGTGCGCCTGCTCGGCGAGCGCTTCGCGGAGGGTCGCAGCGGGATCGTCCTCGAGCACGTCGCCGGCGGCTGGGCGTTCCGGGCCTCGCGTGAGGCAGCGGAGGCCTGCGGGCGCCTGTTCGAGCGTCCGGTCGAGCGCGGGCTCTCGGCTGCGGCGCTGGAGACGCTCGCGATCGTCGCGTACCTCGGCCCGGTCAGTCGCCCCGAGATCGCGCGCATCCGCGGGGTGGCCGCCGATTCGGTCGTCGCCGGCCTCGTGGAGCGCGGACTGATCGCCGAGGCGGGCCGTGAAGACGGAGCGGGCGGGGCGGTTCGGTACCGGGCGACGCCGCTGTTCGAGCGCGTCTTCGGCCTCGACTCGCTCTCGGCCCTGCCGCGCCTGGACGACCTCGGCGAGAGCACGGACGAGATCCGTGCGCGCCTCGAGTCCGTCGCCGAGCGCCGCCCGGCCTAGTCCCCGATGTAGACCGGCGTTCCGACCCCGACCCGGCTGTAGAGGTCGATCACGTCGGGGATCGTCATGCGGACGCAGCCGTGGGAGACCGCGTGTCCGATCGACCAGGTCTCGTCGGTGCCGTGGATGCCGGCGCCGTTGAAGATGCCCAGCCAGCGGGCCTTGAGCGGGTCGTCCGGTCCCGGCGGGATCACCTGCCCGGCGAGCGAGCCGGTCCAGGAGCTGAAGGGAACTTGCCAGGACGGGTTCACCACCTTGTTCTGGATGTGGTAGAGCCCGGCCGGGGTCTGCAGCCCGACCTGGCCGACGGCGATCCCGTAGCTGCGGACGAACCTCAGGTGGCTGTAGACGCGGAGCCTGAAGGCGGCGCGGTCGATCGTGATGAAGGACGGGTAGCGGCGACGGAGGAGGGCCACGGTCACGCGCGGGCGCGGGTGAAGGATCGGAACCCCAAGCAGTCGCGGCGCACGCGGCGAGACCAGCGTCCGCTCGATTCTGCTGCGAAGCGCGCCGGCTGCCACCGCGACGCCGCGCCGGTCGGGCCGGAGGCGCAGGCGGTCGAAGCTCGCCACGAGCGTGGCGTTTCGCGGACGGCGGTCGATTCGCCGTTGTAGCCCGCGGATGACGCGTTCGACGGCTGAGCGGGAGTAGCCGACCCGCGGCCGGAGGCTCGCGTTCACGTCACCGCTCGTCAGCTCGCGCCACGCGCGGGGAAGGAACCAGGGCCGGCGGCTAAGAGCGAGCGCGCGGGCAACGAGCGCGTCGCTGTCGAACGTGATCTTTGCCGCATGGGCAGTCAGAATGAGCCGGCCGCGCGGGTAGCGCAGCACGAGCGGACGCTCGAGTGGGGCAAAGGCGCGCTCCAGCTTGGCGCGCGCCGCAGACGCGGAGAGCCCGCCGAGGTCGACCGCGCCGACGTGGACGCCGTGAGCGATCACGTCGTCCTGGCTGCGGGCGTAGGCGTAGGCGGCGCCGAAGACGAGCGCGACAGTCATGGCAATGACGGCCCCGCCGATTGCGGCCCGGCGGCGGCTGAGCAAGCCGCGCCTTGCTCCTCCACGTGCTGCTTCCTGGCCTGCGGTCATGGGTCTCCACTTGCTTATACCCCTCGAACCCGCTGGACGAGCCTCCCGGCAGCGCGTCTCAAAGCTTGCGCCCGACGAAGATCGCCCAGCCGAGCAGCGCTCGCTTGAACACGAAGTACTCGCGCCGAGACCGCTCCTGGCGGGCCCGGAACTCGCCTGCGCCGGGGCCGTCCGGGTGTTCGG
>JBKPFI010000214.1:0-9611 GCA_046728775.1 Actinomycetota bacterium
GGCGCCGTGCCGCTCGACCAGGTCGAGCTCTTCGAGCCGGTCGACCATCCGCGTCGCCGTCGTATCGTCGACCCCGACGCGGGCGGCGAGCTCGCCGATCCGCAGGCCGGCGCCCTCGCCGATCAGCGCCAGCGCCCGCAGCTTGCTCGGGGTGAGCTTTGTTCCCAGCTCGGGGTGCAGCGAGGCGTGCAGGCGCCGGCTGGCGAGGATCGTCCCGAGCTCGCGCCAGCAGCTCGAGAGCTCTTCGGCAAGCGGTTTCAGGTCACGTCGGACGATACCTGCAAGATACAGAAGCTGCTACTTGCAGGTGTCGTATCAGTCGGCACGTTCGAAGAGCCCGACGCCGAGACCGGCCCCTAGGCGTTCCCGCCAGCGCGGGCCCGGGTCCGGGAGCGGGACGTCGCGGAGGGGCACGGCGACCAGGACCTCGCCCCCGCGGACGAAGGCGCAGACGTCGGGCCCGAGGTCGAGCGGCTGGTAGGCGCCGGCGAACGCGTTTGGTCGGCGCGCGCGGAGCTCGAGCGCCTTCCAGGTGACGTACAGCTTCTCGGTCTCGGCCGCTGGCTCGGCGCCTGCCCGCACCTGCTCGAGCAGCGCCTCGCGCCGCGTCCAGTCGACGGGGCGCCGGTTGTCGGGGTCGACGAGCGCCAGCGCCTCCAGCTCGTCACCCTGGTACAGGTCGGGCACGCCCGGGCTGGTCAGCTTCAGGAGCAACTGGCCAAGCGCGATCCGCCCTCCGAGCGGCCGCAGCCGCTCGACGAAGCGCTCCACCTCGGCGTTCGCGAGCAGGCCGCGGCCGTATTCGCGCACTTGCCGCTCCGCCTCTTCGTCCGGTTCGAGCCAGCTCGAAGTGCGCTTGCCCTCGCGCAGCGCCTTCTCGACGTAGGCGTCGAGACGCTCCGGCTCGAGCGGCCACGCGCCCACCACGGTCTGGAGGACGTGGTACTCGTCCTCACCGGCCACGCCGACGGAGCGGACGAGCTCCCTCCACTCCGCGGGGATCCACGTCAGCGCGGCGAGGCGCGCCCGCACGTCGGCCGAACGCTTCGTGTCGTGGGTGAAGGTCGTCAGCAGCGAGCGCGGTCTCCGCTGCGCGTTGCCTGCGTGGAACGCGTCGAGCGAGAGCCCGAAGCGGCCGGGGTCGCCGCCGACGTCGTTCAGCGCGAGCAGCCGGCTGTAGCGGTAGAACGCGGTGTCCTCGACGCCTTTCGCCATCACTGTCCCCGTCGTCTGCTGGAAGCGGGTGACGAATTCATCGTGGCCGCGTTCCTCGAGCAGCAGCACCCGCGCGAGCCGCTCCGGAAGCTCGGCACGCCCCACCTCCTGCCGGTCCAGCAGCTCCACGCGTCCCACCTTCGGCTCCACGTAGGTCCGGTACACCTGGAACGAGGCGACGGCCCGCTCGAGCTCCGGGTCGTCCAGCAGCCGGCGCAGCCGCTCGACCTCGGGCCGCAGGTCGCCGCGCGCCTGCTCGAGCTTCGCCTCGGCAGCCACCTCCGCGAACGGCCGCGCCTCGCCCGTGACCTCGCGGTAGAGCGAGGTTAGCGCCGACTCCGCTGCAGGGTCGACGAACAGGCCCAGCACCTCGTTCAGGAACTCGTAGCCGGTCGTCCCCTCCACCGGCCAGTCGCGCAGCTCCTCGCCCGGCTCGAGGATCTTCTCGACCCACACGCGCTCGACACCGGCCCTCCGCAGCCGCTCGAGGTACTCGCGTGGATTCGCGAGGCCGTCGGGATGGTCGACGCGCACACCGTCGATCAGCCCCTCCCGCACGAGCTCGAGCACCTTCGCGTGCGTGGCCTCGAACACTTCCGGGTCCTCCACGCGCACCCCTGCGAGCTCGTCGATCGTGAAGAAACGCCGGTGCCGGCCGGTCACCGGATCGATGTCGAAGAACCGCTGCCGCAGCTCCACGTCGGCCCAGAACGGGTTCGTCTCGTCGACGGCCATGTGGTTCGGGACGATGTCGAGGACGACTCCGGGCGCCTCGCGGCAGAGCGCGCGCAGCTCCTCCTCGCCGCCGAGATCCTTCGATACGCGAGTGGGATCGACCACGTCGTACCCGTGGGTCGAGCCGGCCCTCGCCTGGAGCGAGGGCGAGAGGTAGAGGTGGCTCACCCCGAGCGCCCGCAGGTACGGCACGAGCGCGCGGGCCTGGGCGAACCCGAAGCCCGGCCCGAGCTGGAGCCGGTACAACGCCTGGAGATCAGCCACCGCGCGCGAACGAGCGCAGGAAGTCGGAGATGGCGGTCTCGACCTTCTGTGCCGAGGCGCCGCGGAGGAGGTAAACGCCGTGGTCCGAGCCTGGCACAACGACCAGGCGCCTTTGTCTCGAGCCGGCGACCCGCTCGAGGGCCGGCGTGTCCACCGCCGAGTACGGATCCCCGCGCGAGACCAAGAAGAGCGCGGCAGCGGAAAGCTTCCGCGCGGCCGGCGCGACGTCCTCGCCCTGCAGCGTCGCCTCCGGCGACAGCGCGACGATCGCTCGGGCGAGCTTCGGGCGGTCCGCCCCGGCGACGATCGCCGCCTTCGCGCCCTCGGACGCACCGGCCAGGACCACCGTCTTCGTCCCCTCCCGGCGAAGCTCGCGTGCCGCGGCGGCGACCTCGTCCTGAGGGGCGCTGCTGCCGTAGTCGAAGAGCAGCACGCGGAACCGCGTGGAGAGCTTCCGGGCGAACGGCAACCATCCGCAGAGATCGAGGTCGCTTTCGTTCGCCAGCACGACTCCGGTGTCGCCGCTCCCCAGGATCGCCGCCCGGAGGTGCTCGCCCTTAACGGTTGGGAAGCGGACGATTTTCGTATCGTGGCCCGAGCGGACGCAGCCGTCGAGCGAGGCCGGCGGCTTCGGCCCGCTCGGCCCGGTTCCACCGCAGCCGGCCAGGACCGCGCACGTGAGCAGCCACGCGAGGCGGCGGTTCACCAGCCGCGCCGCAGGACAAGCAGCGAGCGCTCCTCGACCTCGACCGGCTCGCGCGCCGCGAAGGAGCGCTCCGGCGCGTGCGCGTCGGCCGTCGAGAGCTCGAGCTTCCAGCGCGCGCCGAAGCGTCGCGCCGGGAGCGCGTACGTCACGGACCAGTGGTGCGCGTTGAAGAGCAGCAGGAACGACTCGTCGCCGATCTGCTCCCCCCGCGCTGTGGTCTCGCGCAGCTCGTCGCCGTTCAGGAAGACGCCGAGCGTCCGCCGTTCCGAGTCCTCCCAATCGCGCCGCGTCATGCGACGCCCGTCGGGCCGGAACCACCACACGTCGGGCAGGCCCGAGCCGGCGACGCCGGTGCCCTGCAGAAAGTAGCGGCGGCGGAAGACCGGGTGGTGGCGGCGCATGAAGATGAGCCGCTTCGTGAACTCGAGCAGGTCGCGGCGCTCGTCGTCGAGCTCCCACCGGAACCAGGAGAGCTCGTTGTCCTGGCACCAGGCGTTGTTGTTGCCGCGTTGGGTCCGCGAGAGCTCGTCGCCGCCGAGCAGCATCGGCACGCCTTGCGAGAGGAGCAGCGTCGCGAGGAGATTCCGCTGCTGGCGCCGTCGCAGCGCAAGCACCTCCGGGTCGTCGGTCGGCCCCTCGACGCCGCAGTTCCAGGAGCGGTTGTCGTCGCTGCCGTCGCGGTTGTCCTCGAGGTTGGCCTCGTTGTGCTTCTCGTTGTAGGAGACGAGGTCGGCGAGCGTGAACCCGTCGTGGGCGGTGACGAAGTTGATCGAGGCGCCCGGCCGCCGGCCGTCCTCGGCGTACAGGTCGCTCGAGCCGGCGAGGCGCGCCGCGAACGTGCCGACGCCGCCGGCCGCGCCGCGCCAGAAGTCGCGCACGGTGTTGCGGTAGGCGTCGTTCCACTCGGTCCAGAGCACCGGGAAGTTGCCGACCTGGTAACCGCCTGGGCCGACGTCCCACGGCTCGGCGATCAGCTTCGCCTGCGAGAGCACGGGGTCCTGGTGGATGACGTCGAAGAAGGCGGACAGGCGGTTCACGTCCCAGAACTCGCGGGCGAGCGCGGCCGCGAGGTCGAAGCGGAACCCGTCGACGTGGCACTCCATCGCCCAGTAGCGGAGCGAGTCCATGATCAGCCGGAGCACGCTCGGGTGGACGGGGTTGAGCGAGTTGCCGGTGCCGGTGAAGTCGACGTAGTGGCGCAGGTCCTCGGGCGACAGCCGGTAGTACGAAAGGTTGTCGACGCCCTTGAACGCCAGCATCGGCCCCAGGTGGTTCCCCTCGGCCGTGTGGTTGTAGACGACGTCGAGGATCACCTCGATCCCGGCCCGGTGCAGGGCCTTGACCATGCCCTTGAACTCGTGCACCTGCTCGCCGTCGCTGCCGCTCGCCGCGTAGAGCGCGTGCGGGGCGAGGAAGCCGATCGAGCTGTAGCCCCAGTAATTCGTCAGGCCGCGCTCGACGAGGAAGCTCTCGTCAACGATGTGGTGCACCGGCATCAGCTCGACCGCCGTCACCCCGAGCGACGTGAGGTGCTCGATCGCCTCGTCCGAGGCAAGCCCGGCGTAGGCGCCGCGCAGGTCGTCGCGGACGGCCGGGTGGAGCTTCGTGAAGCCCTTGACGTGCACCTCGTAGATCACCGTCGCCGACCAGGGCGTGTTCGGGCGCACGTCGTCCTCCCAGTCGAACGCCGGGTCGACGACGACGCACTTCGGGATCGCGGCCGCATCGTCCTCGTCGTCGGGCTCGAGGTCGGCATCGTCGCCGCCGCCGGGCACGTAGGGGAAGACATTTGCGGCGCCCCAGTCGACCGAGCCCTCGATCGCCTTGGCGTAGGGGTCGAACAGCAGCTTCGCGGGGTTGAAGCGCAGGCCTCGCGCCGGGTCGTAGGGCCCGTGGACGCGGAAGGCGTAGCGCTGGCCGGGCCCCACGCCGGGGAGGTAGCCGTGCCAGTTGAAGGCGGTGCGCTCTGGCAGGGCCACGCGCTCCTCGCCGCCCGCCTCGTCGAAGAGGCAGAGCTCGACGCGCTCGCCGTGCTCGCTGAAGAGGGAGAAGTTCGTCCCCTCGCCGTCCCAGGTCGCGCCGAGGGGGAACGGCGCGCCCGGCCAGACAGGCCTCACCGGCGCAGCTCGACGGTGACGTTCGCGAAGTCGGCCACGAGCTCCGCGGAGCCGCGGCGCGCCCGGAGCGTACGCGCGGCCTCGTCGACCTCGACCTGGATCTCCCGGGGAAGCTCGCGCCGGAGCTCCAGCAGCTCGCGGTAGAAGGCGCGCACCTTCTCGTCCGCGTTGGCGCGGTCGAGCTTCGAGCGCTCGAAGGTCTCGGGGTCCTGCGGGTCGGGCACGTCGCCGGCGAACGCGGTGAAGCGCTCGAACTCCCGCCTGCGGCCCTGACGCGTCGCCTCGGCGATCGCCGGGTCGATGTGGTCGCTGAAGAACTGGAACGGCCGCTGCTCGCCGTACTCCTCGCCCATGAAGAGCAGCGGCGTGTGGGCGGAGAAGAGCGTGCACGCGGCCGCGACCCGGAGGCGTTCCGGCGGGAGGCGGTCGCCGAGCGCGCGGTTGCCGACCTGGTCGTGGTTCTGCGCATAGACGACGAAGCGCTCCTGCGGCCCGCGCTCGAGCTCGCGGGCAAGGCCGGGGAGCGAGCCGAAGCGCTCGTAGTAGCCGTCACGCTCGCCGGTCAGGAGCACGTGCAGCTCGTGGTGGAAGCGATCGAACCACTGTGCGTCGTGGCCCCAGTCCTCGACGGGGCGGTAGTCGTCTACCTCGGTTTCCGAGATCACGAGCACCTGCGAGCTCTGGTCGCGGACGCGATCGGCCAGCTCGGCGAGAACGTGTCGCGGCGAATCGTCGAAGACCGCCTGCACGGCGTCGAGCCGGAAGCCGTCCACGTGGTAGTCGCGCGCCCACATGCAGGCGTTCTGGATCGCCCATTCGCGGACGGCCGGTCGCTCGTAGTCGATCGCCTCGCCCCAGAAGGTCTCGTGGCGGTCGGTGAAGTACGGCCCGAAGGCGGCGAGGGCCTCGGAGCCCGGGCCGACGTGGTTGTAGACGACGTCGAGGATCACGCCGAGACCTTTGGCGTGGGCGGCGTCGACGAGGCGCGCGAGCCCCTCCGGGCCGCCGTAGGCCGGGTGCGGCGCATAGGCGTAGAGGCCGTCGTAGCCCCAGCCGCGGTTCCCGGGGAAGGTCGCGACCGGCATCAGCTCGATTGCGGTGACGCCCAGCTCGCGCAGCTCGCCGAGGTACGGGATGACGCCTTCGAAGGTCCCCTCCTGGCTGAAGGCGCCGACGTGCAGCTCGTAGATCACGAGCTCGTCGAGCGAGAGGCCGCTCCACGCATCGTCGTTCCACGCGAAGGTCGTCGGATCGACGACGCGGGAGGGTCCTCGCACGCCCTCCGGCTGGAAGCGCGAGCACGGGTCCGGCCATGCGCGCTCCTCGTCGAGCACGTACAGGTAGTCCGCGCCGGCGGACAGCTCGACTTGCGCTTCCCAAAGCCCGTCCCCCGCGCGTCGGAAGGGGTGGTCGCACCCGCCGGCTCGGACGGCGACCGAGCGGGCATTCGGCGCCCACACCCGGAAGGCGACCCGCCCGCTGTCGGCCGGAAGCGCGCCCAGAGGTGGGTGGAGGGTGCTTTCGGGTCGAGACACGGCGGCGAGCGTACCCGCAGGCAACCCTCGCGAGACGCGGTTGACGCGATGGCCGCAAGTGCGTTATTGCTTTTCATATCGGGCGGGCGGGTTGCCCGCTCTGGCGTCTAGAAGGGAAGGGGAGAGATGAGACATCGCTTTGCCGTGGTCGTGGCCGTGCTCGCGCTCGGCCTGGTCGGCGTCGGCTCTGCGGCCGCGTTCGACTGCATCCGCGTCTCGTCGTCGTTGCAGGGACTGCAGCAGTCGACGAAGTCCGGGAACTGGCTGCTGTTCGACTTCAGCACTGCGGCCGGGGTGCAGCAAACGCTGGCCGTGATCTCCGAAGGGACGATCGTCCCGACGGACGAGCAGGCGGCCTGTTTCGCCGACGCTTACGGCGCTTCCGGTCAGCCGCGCTTTTTCGCGCTCGGCATCGGCGTCGCCGGAGGCGAGCATGGCGGGCCCGGTGTCCTGGCGCACCACAACCCGAACGACGGGGTGTTGAGCAACGGGAAGGGCATCGACCACCTGGAGGACAGCGGCATCGTTCCGGCGCTGTTCGCCGCCGCGGAGACGTGCGGGATCGACGTCTCCGGGCTCGAGTAGCTGCGAGCTACGGCCCGCGCCGCGGAGGCTGACCGGCTTCCGCGGCGCCGGGCTCCTCGGGTACGAGCCAGACGACGCCGAGCGGCGGCAGACGCACCTCTGCGGACTGCGGGTGCTCGTGCCACGGCGGGCCGTCGGCCACGATGCCGCCGAGGTTGCCGACGTCGGAGCCGCCGTAGAACGTCGAGTCGGTGTTCAACAGCTCGCGCCAGCGGCCGCCGCGCGGGAGGCCGAGGCGGTAGCGCTCGCGCGGGACCGGCGAGAGGTTGCAGGCGCACACCACCGGCCTGCCCAGGCCGGCCGGGAGCCGCGTGAACGCGATCACATTCGCGTCGGCGTCGTTGGGTTCCAGCCACTGGAAGCCCGAGGGCTCGAAGTCGAGCCCGTAGAGCGCGGGCTCCGCCCGGTAGAGCCGGTTCAGATCGCGCACGAGCGAGAGCACACCCGAGTGGCCGGCCTGCTCGAGCAGGTGCCAGTCGAGGCTTGTCGAGTAGTCCCACTCGCGCTCCTGCGCCAGCTCGCCGCCCATGAAGAGCAGCTTCTTGCCGGGGTGCGCCCACATGTAGGCGTAGAGCGCGCGCAGGTTCGCGAGCTGCTGCCAGCGGTCGCCGGGCATCTTCTCCAGGAGCGAGCGCTTCCCGTGCACCACCTCGTCGTGCGACAGCGGCAGGACGAAGTTCTCCGAGAAGGCGTACATGAGGCTGAACGTGAGCTGGTGGTGGTGGAAGCGGCGGTGCACTGGCTCCCGCTGGAAGTAGTCCAGCGTGTCGTGCATCCAGCCCATGTTCCACTTGAAGCCGAAGCCGAGCCCGCCGAGGTAGGTCGGCCGCGAGACGCCGGGCCACGCCGTCGATTCCTCGGCCGCGGAGATGGCTCCCGGCTCCCGGTCGTGCGCGAGCTCGTTGAAGCGGCGCAGGAAGTCGACCGCATCGAGGTCCTCGTTGCCGCCGAACCGGTTCGGCACCCACTCGCCTTCGCGGCGCGAGTAGTCGAGGTAGAGCATCGAGGCGACCGCATCCACGCGGAGGCCGTCGGCGTGGTACTCGCGGAGCCAGTAGAGCGCGTTCGAGAGCAGGAAGTTGCGCACCTCGTTGCGCCCGAGGTTGAAGACGAGTGTGCCCCAGTCGGGATGCGCGCCTCGACGCGGATCGGCGTGCTCGTAGAGTGCGGTTCCGTCGAAGCGGGCGAGCGCCCACTCGTCGCGCGGGAAGTGCGCGGGGACCCAGTCGAGGATCACGCCGAGGCCGTGCGCGTGCAGGCGGTCGACGAACGCCTTCAGGTCGTCCGGCTCGCCGAGCCGCGAGCTCGGAGCGAAGTAGCCGGTCACCTGGTAGCCCCACGAGCCGGGGAACGGGTGGTGCATCACCGGCAGCAGCTCGACGTGGGTGAAGCCGAGGTCGACGGCGTGGTCGGCGAGCTCGTCGGCGAGCTCGAGGTAGGTCAGCGGGCGGTGGTCCTCGAGCGGGTTGCGCCGCCAGGATTCGAGGTGTACCTCGTAGATCGAGACGGGGCGGGCGAGCGGGTCCTGCGCGCGGCGGCGCTCGAGCCAGTCGTCGTCGGCCCACTCGTAGCGGGAGCGATGGACGCGCGAGGCGGTGGCGGGCGGGATCTCGGCCGCCTGCGCGTAGGGGTCGGCCTTGAGCGGGAGCAGCTCGCCGTGCGGGCTCTTGAGCTCGTACTTGTAGCGCTCCCCTTCGGCGACGCCCGGGACGAAAAGCTCCCAGATACCCGACGCGCCGAGCGAGCGCATCGGGTTGAGGCGGCCGTCCCAGCCGTTGAAGTCGCCGACGACGCTGACCGCGCGGGCGTTCGGTGCCCAGACGGCGAAGGCGGTTCCGGTCACGCCGTCGACCTCGCGCGGGTGCGCGCCGAGGCGCTCGTAGATGCGCTCGTGCCGCCCTTCGCCCGCCAGGTGGAGGTCGAGCTCCCCCAGCGTCGGCGCGAACGCGTAAGGATCGCGCAGCGTGAAGGTGTTGCCGTCGGGGTAGCTCACGTCGAGCTCGTAGCGGAGCGGCGCGTCGGCCTCGGGGACGATCCCTTCGAACAGGCCCGCGGGGTGGCGGAGCTCGAGCTCCACCGCGGGCGCGTTCTCGGGCCTGACCACCCCCGCGCGAGCGGCCGGGCGCCAAGCGCGGACGACGACACCGCCGTCCCGCGGGTGCGCGCCGAGCAGCTGGTGCGGGTCGGCGAGGCGGCCCTCGACGAGCAGCTCGACCTCGTTCACGCCGGCTCCTCCAACAGCTGCAGGATTCCCGCGACCGGGACGCGCACCCAGTCGGGCCGGTGGCCGAGCTCGTAGTGCAGCTCGTACAGCGCCTTCTCGAGCTCGAACAGCCGCAGGCGCCGCTCCAGTGCCGGCCCGCTCGGGACGATTGCCGGGTCGACCCGGTCGAGATAGCCCGCGAGGAACTCTTCGCGCACGTGACCCTCCCAGCCGATCGGCGGCTCGATCCC
>JBKPFI010000115.1:0-8378 GCA_046728775.1 Actinomycetota bacterium
GTTGTAGGAGCCGAAGTAGAGGCGCCCGCCCCAGACCGCCGGCGAGGAGTAGACGTAGGCGCCGGTGTTGATCGACCAGAGGCGGCTTCCGCGCGTCGAGAACGCCGTCAGCGAGTTGCCCGTCGAGGAGGGCACGAACACCCGCCCGGCGGCGACGGCCGGCGTGCCGTAGACGCGGCCGTTGACGGAGCCGGTCCAGCGCAGGCCGCCGTTGCCGATCGCGAGCGCACGCACGCGCCCGCCGTAGTCGCCGATGAAGATCGTGCCGCCGGCGTACGAGGCGCTGGAGGTGATCTTCGAGCCGCTCGGAAAGGTCCAGCGCAGCCGGTGCGTCCGCAGGTCGAGCGCGTAGACCGTCCCGTTCCAGGCGCCGAAGTAGTCGACGCCGTGGAGGACGAGCGGCGACGACTCCACCGATGAGCCGACGGCGAACCGCCAGACGACCCGGCCGTTGCGCCGGTTCAAGACGTAGACGTGGCCGTCCATGCTGTGGACGACGAGGTGCTCGCCGACCACGGCCGGAGAGGCCGCCATCTTCCCGCCGAGGTCCCGCCGCCACACGGTCGCGCCGTTCCGCATCAGGAACGCGCGCACGCTGCCGTAGTAGTTCGACACGAATGCGACCCCCTGGTCGACCACCGCCGGGAACTCCATGAAGCCGCCGGCCGCGCGAGTCCAGACGATGCGGAACGGTGGCCGCAGGCGAATCCTCGTCTGCACCTGCGTTCGCTGCGGAGTCACTCCGTACATCCGCCACTGCAGCTGCGGCTGGTAGACGCGCACGCCCGCGAGCGGGTGCTTGAGGAAGTTGATCCGGGTGGTCACGGGCGCGTAGCCGCGCCGCGAGACGCTGACGTGAAAGGGCGCGCGGTGGGGGATGTCGACCTTCGCGCGGCCGCGCCGGTCGGTGCGTGCCTTGTACTTGCCGAGCGTCACCTGCGCGCCCTTGACCGGCCCGTGCAGGTCGCCGTCTCGCACGACCACGAGCACGGCCGTGCGCTTCCGGCCGACGGGAGCCGGCTTCGGCGCCGGCCGCGCCAGGGTCGCCGGAGGCGCCTCGGCCTTCTCCTGCGTCGAGCTTGCGTGCTCGTCACCGCCGCAGCCGGCGGCACCGACGAGCACGAGGGCTAGGAGCGCTACGCGTCCGCTCAGGCGGCGACCCACGGCAGCAGGCTAGAGACGTCGTCGGTTGTCACTTACGACCCCTTTCGGCTCGCTCGTTCCTGCCCCTCGCCGGGCGAGGGTAGCGAACGCTCAGCGGCGGTACGCGGGGAAGTAGTCGGAGGCGGCATCGGCGCCGCGGCGGCCGCTCAGCTCCCGGTAGAGCTCGGGCTGGAGGATCCGCTGCCCGACGAAGAACGGCGTCAGCCCGTGCGGCGCGAAGCTGCGCTTGTAGCGGAAGATGCCGTCGTCCTCGCGGTAGCCGCCGCCTAGCACCAAGCGCCGCTTGCCGGCTTCCTTGGCCCAGAGGATCAGCTCGTGCTTGAGCAGGTCGTTCGGGCGTAGCTCGAAGGCGTCGCTCTCCGTGCCCCCCAGGAACGAGTAGACCGTCTCCGCGGAGACTAGGACGAGCTCCGACGAGACCACCCGGTCGCCGGCGAGCGCGTGCGCGTAGAGGAACTGGCCCGGCAGCTCCCGGTGGATCCGCTCGAAGAACTCGGGCGGGAAGTCATACCGCTCGTCGGCCTCGCGGCGCTCGAGGGTGTTCCGGTAGATCTGCAGGAGGTCGCCGAGGCGTACGCCGGTCTCGTCGAGCTCGACCCGGAGCTCCGAGCGCTGCGCCTTCTTCACGTTCTTGCGCACCTTGTGCTCGAAGTCCATCCAGAGCTCGTCGGGCTCGCGGTCGAGGTCGCGGACGACGTTGACGAGCCGCTGGACGCGCTCGCCCGGATAAGGCAGGAGCTCCTCGGGAAAGAGCGCGAGCCGGACGAACTCGGAGACGACGGCCTCGCTTCGCGCCCACTCGTCGAACTGCGGCCAGAAGGCGGCGGCGACGGCCTCGCAATCGCCGCCCCAGAAGAAGGGACCGCCGTAGCCGTAGGGCGTACTGACGTCGGCCGCGCGCTCGAGTGCCGGCGGGCAGAAGGGCTCCCCGGTCAGGTCGCGCAGGAGGAACGGGTAGAGCACGGTGCCCCCGCCTCCCGTCCAGGCCGCGCAGAGTGGGCGGCTGCGATCGTCCTCGTAGAGCCGCACGTACCCCGGGTGCGCGTAGACCTCACGCCGCGGCCAGGCGTGCCAGTGCTCGAGCCACTGCTCGACGTCGCCCGGCTCGGTCGACCAGACGTGGAACTCGCCGGTCGTCAAACTGTGGTCACATGGAGACGGATGCCGAGCGGATCGACGAGGGCGGCGGCCACGCGCGCGATGATAGCCCGGCCCCGATGAACCTCCCGAAACGCAGCCGCGGCCTGCGGCTCAAGTACGCGGTCGACCGCGTGCTCGCAGGCGTCGGCCTGGTCGTTCTCAGTCCAGTGCTCGGCGGGATCGCGCTCTGGATCCTGCTCGAGTCCGGCCGGCCGGTGCTGTTCGCGCAGGCGCGCGTCGGCGAGGGTGGGCGCAGATTCGCGATGTACAAGTTCCGCTCGATGGTGCAGGGGGCAATCGAGCTGGGGCAGCAGCTGCAGCTGACCGACGACCCCTACGGGATCGCTCCGGACGACCCGCGCATCACGCGCAGCGGCGAGTTCCTCAGGCGCACGAGCCTCGACGAGCTGCCGCAGCTGATCAACGTTCTGCGGGGCGAGATGAGCCTCGTAGGGCCGCGCGCGGACATGGTCGAGCAGGTCGCCAACTACGAGCCGCAGGACCGCCGCCGCCTGGCCGTCCGCCCGGGCATCACCGGTTGGGCGCAGGTGAACGGACGCGACTCGATCTCGTGGCCGCAGCGGTTCGAGCTCGACGCGTGGTACATCCAGAACTGGTCGCCGGCTCTGGACGCGAAGATCATCCTGCGCACCTTCACCGAGATCTTCCGCGACCAGCCCGAGCCGGTCCCGGACACGATGAACATCGAGCGGGCGAAGCAGGCCCGCTTCCGGGAGGGCACCGACTCCTAGTCAATCGTGAGGACGGGCTCGAGGCCGACAAACGCGCCGATTCGTTCAGCCTCGGAGTCGAGCTCGCCGCGCCGGGCCTTCGTGAGCCTCCGCGCCGGAGCGACCCGGAGCTCGACTCGCTTGCCGCGCTTCTTGCGCTCCCACAAGCCTGCGGCGACGCCGTCGACGAGCACGAAGCGGACACCCGCAGGGCCTTCGTAGCGGCCGCGGCCGTGGGCTGCGACCTGGTCCCTCACCGGCGACGGGACAAGGTGGTCGCGCTCGCGGAAGCCCATGACGTAAACGTCGTACTCCGGAAGGAGCCGCAGGCTCGGCTGCGGGCTCGGGAAGGCGGTGTCGCCTGCGAGGACGTACGCGCGATGACTTTCGACATCGATCTCCTCGAGCTCGCCGCCGAGTAAGTCGAAGAGCGCCCGTGCATCCGCGGACTTGAAGGCCCGCCCACCGAACCACTCCTGGAAGTCCACGGGGCGCGCCGGGCCGTAACTGCGTAGGTACCGCCTGCAAATCTCGAGAAGCGCGTCTTCCTGGTCGACCTCCTGCCAGCCGTCGATCCACTGGTCGGGGCGGACGAACGTGACCTTGGCGCCCTGCGGCGGTCCCTGGCAGAGCTCGTCGAGGAAGAACGCGAACCCCGAAAGCAGCCGCCGGCGCGGTGCTGGACCGACACGCTTCGCGACCTCCTCGGCGATCTCCTCTCGGAGCAGGCACCGGCTGTCGAGCGCGTCCCAGACCGCGGCTCGAATTGCCGTCACCTCGTCGTGTCCGAGCGCCGGATGGAGCACGCCCGCCGGATCCCGCCACGCTTCCCGGTCCTCCGAGGCTCTGCCCACGGCACGCCGGGCCGCGTGCCAGAGCGCCAGCTCGTCGGCGGGGTGCAGATGAAGCGTTCCGCGCACCGTCCAGGCCTTGACCAGAGACCGTCGCTCCCAGAGCGCCTCCCGGATGTCCGTCTGGGTGACCCTATCGACGCGTGCAGCGAGCTGGAGCTCCGCGGAAGCCTGAACCTGCGCATGCACTCCACCGAGGTCGCCCGCGACCTGAACGAGCTGCTCGGCGTCCGAACGGGCAGCGAGTGAGGAGCGCGCGACTCGGCGCGCCCGGACCTCGTCCCACGTTGCCGAACCCATCGCAGCGGATCTTGCTTCAGGCGAGCATGTCCTCGTAGGCGGCGAGCGTCGCAGCGGTGACCGCGGGCCACGAGAAGTGCTCTCGGATCCGGTCGCGGCCGGCCTCGCCGAAGCGGCGGCGCAGGTCGCGGTCGGCGAGCAGCCGCTCGAGCGCCTCGCGCAGGGCTGCGACGTCGCGCGGCGGGACGAGCAGTCCCGTCTCGCCCTCGACCACGAGGTCGAGCAGGCCGCCGACGGCGCTCGCCACCACCGGCCGGCCGTGCGCCATGGCCTCTGCGCAGGCGACACCGAAGCCCTCGCGGTGCGAGGGGACGGCGACGACGGCAGCACGCTCGTAGAGCGGTGCGAGCGCGTGATGCGGCACGAAGCCGCGGGCCTGCGGGACCTGCTCGCGCAGCGGCCCGTCGCCGGCCACGACGAGCGGCAGGCCGTCCGCGGCCTGGACGAGCTCGAGGATCCCCTTCTCGCGCGAGAGCCGGCCGACGAAGAGCACCTCCGGCGGCTCGGCCTCCTCGCCGACGCGCTCGGGAACGTCGACACCGCTCGGGATGACCCGCACCTCCCGCGCGCCAAGCTCACACGCGGCCTCGGCGAGCGCGTTGGAGGCGCAGACGACCAGCCGGGCGCGGCGGAGGATCGCGCGGGCGAGTGGCCGCGCCTTACGGGCGAGCTCGACGTCGGTCCCCCAGAGCTGCACCACGAACGGCTTCCCGCACGTGAGCGCCACCGCTCCGGCCGGGAGCCAGTGCGCGTGCACGAGGTCGGCGTCCCGGGCCGCTTTCCGCGCCGCCCGCGCGAAGCTCGCCAGCATCGCCGGCACCAGCGCCGCGCGCCACGGCCGGCGGCGCAGGTTGCCGACCACGCCGGAGCCGTAGGCGATCCCGAAGTGGCGGAACGACGCGGGCGAGACCACTTCCACCTCGACACCGCGGCCCCGCAGCCGCTCCACGGCGTCGGCGACGAACGTCCCGGCCGCATCCCCCTCGTACCGCGGGTACGAGGTCGTGAGCACGACGACCTTCACCGACGCTCGGCCGCCGCCCGCGAGAAGACGATCGGCGTCACCAGCACGAGCAGCACGAACACGTAGAAGTACAGGAACGACATCGTCAGGTAGAAGACATTCGCGGCCATCGTCCCGACGAGGGCGGCCGTCATTCCCCAGCCGAGCGGCCGCACCCGTGCCGCCAAGGGGTCGCCCACGGCCGCGAGCGCCCGGCCCAGCCGCCGCGTCACGTTCAGCCGCACGAACAGGTAGCCGAGGAAGACCCCGAAGAGCGCCGTGCCGGCCAGCCCGCCCTCCACGAGCAACGCCACGTAAAACGAGTGCGGCCCCCAGTTCGTCTTGCCGGTGACGAACTCGTAGTAGACCGAGAAGTTGTTGTAGCCGAGGCCGAAGAGCGGGTGCTGGTGCAACACCTGCGGCACGAAGTCGTAGACGGTGAAGTGCCCGGACGAGAGGCGGTTGCTCGTCTGCAGCCGGGAGCTGATCACGACGTCGAAGAAGTGCCGCCGCCGGTAGACCTCCCACGCGACCGGGATCGCCACCACCACGAGCGGGAACGCGAGCGCGCGGGAGAAGACCCGGTGCCGGTACGGGATCAGCAGCACGAGCGCTCCGACGATCAGCCCGAGCGCCCCGCTGCGCGAGAGCGTCGTCAGCTCCGCGATCAGCAGGAACGCGAGCAGGAGCCCGAGCGGCACGCGCAGGCGATGGTTGCGCTCGAGGCGGAGGTAGAGCGGCGCCACGATCAGGATCGCCACCACGAGCATCACCCCGAGATGGTTGGGGTCGCCGGTGAGCGCGTTCGCCCGGTAGACGCTCGCGCCGTTGACCGAGCCGAAGACGTTGATCTGGCTCGCCCCCCGGGTCAGCGGGCGGACGAAGAACGAGTCGAGATTGTGCCCGGACTGCGCCGCGAGGAGCTGCAGGATCCCGTACGCGCCGTTGAAGGCGATCCCGCCGATGAACCACGCGAGCGTGCGCCAGTAGAAGCCGAGCGGCTTCCGCGCCAGGTACAGGACACCGGCGACCAGGAAGGTGAAGTGGAGCAGCCACTTGACCAGGCCCTTGCCGTACTGGTCGAGGGCCTGGCCGGTCTCGAGGTTGAAGAAGCCGACGAGGTAGACGAGCAGAAAGGCGGCGAGGAAGAGGAGAAGGACCGCGACGGTGCGCGGCACCGGGCCGAAGCGGCGCCCGAGCGCGTCGAGCGTGAAGAAGGCCAGGAAGCCGATCAGCGTCAGGTCGGCCAGGAAGACCGTCCCGGCGACGTTCCACTGGACCTTCTCGAACGTGCAGCAGAAGGCCGTTGCGAAGAAGAAGAACGGGACGAGACGGCTTTCCCGCGCTACCGCAGGGGCGCGCGCTTCCACCGCCACGGCCGTCACGTGAGGCTCCAGAGCAGTTCCGCCAGCTCCTCGACGCGCGCCTTCCTCGAGAGCCTGCGGCGCTGCTCCTCGCTCAGGTAGCCGTCGGCGAGCCTGCCCGCGCTCCAGCGCGCGTGGAGCCCGACGATCGCCTCGCGGAGGCCCTGCTCGTCGTCGGGCGCGACCACGACGCCCGCGCCCGTCTCGCGCACAAGCTTCGCGGCTACGCCGTCCGGCGGCACCGCGGCGAGGATCGGCCGCTCGGCCGCGAGGTACTCGAAGATCTTGCCGCTCGGCACCACGCGCCCCCGGCCGGCGGCCTCCGGCAGCAGCAGCAGGTTCGCCTCGGAGTCGCGCTGCAGCTCGAGCGCCTGCCGACGCGGCAGGTACGGGATCAGCTCGACCCGGTCGCCGAGACCCAGCTGCTCGAGCCACTCACGGTCGGCGGCGCGGAAGTCCCCGACGAAGCGGGCGACGACGTCGTCCAGGCCCGACTCCGCGACCGCGGTCAGGAACGCGCGCGGGTTGCGCTTGCCGAAGAAGCTGCCGGTGTGCGTGATGCGGAAGCGGCCGTCCGGCCGGTACTCGAGCCCGGCGAAGTCGTCGAAGTCACAGCCGTTCGGGATCACGTGCACGGAGCCCACGGGCTCGAACTCGCGCACCTCCTCCGCGATCGCCTCCGAGACCGCGACGACGGCGTCCGCGTTGCGTGCGACGAGCCGAACGACGCCCTCGAGTGCCTTCTCCTTCATCCGGACGGAGGCGCGCTCGAAGCGTCGGTCGGCGTTGAGCACCACCGAGTCGCGCTGGTCGGCCACCCACGGGATCCCCGTCAGCCGCTTGACCGCGGAGCCGATCAGGTTCAGCGAGAGCGGCGGGCTGGTCGTGATCACCACGTCGATCCCTTCCTGCCGCACGATCCGGACGGCAGCGGGGACGGCGGTCGGTGACCAGGTCACGCTCGCGTCCGGCAGCAGGAGCCGCCGGTAGGCGAGCTTGGCGTGCGCGAGGGCGCGGTCGGTGCCGCTGAGCCCGTGCAGCTCCTCGGAGGGCAGGCGCGCTCGCGGCCCCAGGTAGCGGGCGCGGTGGACGAAGGCCTGCGTCGGCGGCTGCAGCTCGTCGTCCCGGTGCAGCCACTTCGGGTCGTCGGGCGCGAGCACGTGCGTCTCGATGCCTAGCGCCGGGAGGTGCGTCGCCAGCTTGAGCGGCCGCTGAACGCCGCCTCCGCCCGCCGGCGGGAAGTACATCGTCACGAGGAGGACCTTCACGGGATGCGGTACAGAACGTAGCGCGTGCCCGTGTACACACGCGGCAGCGCGAAGGTCGCGTGCCGGACGCGGGTGCGGTCGACGAGCAGCCAGTGCGCGCCGTCACTGCGCGGCACGGAGAGCGGGCCGCCGTCCCGGAAGAACCGAACTGCCTGCTCGACGCGCTCTTGCGGACGGTTCGCCCGCGTATCGGCCACGTGGGACCGTGGGGCGGCGTTGATGTAGACCGGCGCGAACGCCGCGAGCTCGTACGCGGTCAGCGGGTCGGAGAAGACCACGTCGCCGTCGGGCACGTTGGCCCGCACGGCGGCGACGAGCTTGTGCGGCAGGCCGAGGCGCGCCGTGGGCGAGCGCGTCCAGTGCGAGTAGCCGTGGACGGCGACCGGGACGAGGAAGAGCGCGACCGCTGCCGCGGCCAGCCACGCGGAACCCTCGACCTGTGGGATCTTGCGCCCGAAGACCGCAGCAGCGAGCAGCGCCGCGAGTGCCGCGCCGAAGGCGACCCAGGTCAGCACGCCCGGGGCGCCGTGCACGAAGCGGTACGGCGAGCCGAAGTC
>JBKPFI010000149.1:0-6713 GCA_046728775.1 Actinomycetota bacterium
CATGAGCTCGCTGGCGAGGATCTTCTTCGCCTTCACGAACATCTGCTTCTCGCCGGTCGAGAGCCCCTTCTCGTGGTCGCGGAGCGAGAGGTTCCGCACCACCTCGGCGAGCTCGAAGATGTCGCCGGTCTTCATCTTGTCCCGGTTGTGCTTGAAGCGGCGGTTCCAGTTCTTCGGCATCGTCGTGCCGTTCCCCGTGAGCGCCTTCAGCACTTTCGAGACCATCTGCTCGTCGATGACCTTCCGCAGACCGACACGGTCGGCGTTGTCGGCTGGAACGTTCACCGTCATGTCGTTGTGCAGGATCTTGATCGTCAGGTATTCGCGCTTCTCTCCCAGCACGACGCGCGATTCCTTCTTGACGATCGTGCCTGCCCCGTGGTGTGGATACACCACCTTGTCGCCGACCTTGTACAACCCGAGCCTCCCCTCGAAATTTGGCTTTCCGTAGTTACGCCGGCGAGGTCCTTCTCTCGCCGGCGGGCCTCGGCAGTATAGCGAAAATCGCTGGAAAACGCCACTTTTTGAGCCGACCCCCTCGGATGCAGGGGTTTTGTGCTCCTAGAGCTGCAGGTAGCGGTCGACGAGGTTGTGCTCCTGCAGCCGGCGCAGGCCCTCGCGGATCTCGCGGGCCCTCACCGTTCCGACGCCCTCGACCGCCTCGAGCTCCCGCTGCGAGGCGCGAACGATCCCGTCCAGGCCCTCGAGGCTCGCGACGACGCGCTTGACGACACCATCGGGAAGGCGCGGGATGTGAGAGAGGACGCGGTAGCCGCGCGGCGAGACGGAGTAGTCGAGCGGGTTGATCGTCGCCGGGTAGCCGAGCACCGCGAGCAGCTCGAATTCGAGCAGCTGGTTGTAGGGCAGCGCGGCGAGCGCCTCGAGCCCCTCCTGTGTCCGCTCGGCGCCGCCTTCGGCGTGGTAGTCGTAGACGAGTGCGGCCTTCTCGTCGGGCACGTCGGCGACGAGCTCCTCCAGCTGCATCCTGATCAGCCGCGCCTCCTCGCCGAGCTCGACGCAGGCCCGCTCGATCTCCTCGGCCATCCGGGTCGTCAGCTCAGCCCGCTGGAGTGTCACGAGCACGTCGTCGAGCATCACCGCGTTCTGAAACTCGAGCGCGGTGAGCCGCGTTAGGACCTGCTCCAGCCGCGCTCGGTAGGTCTCGAGCGTCGCGAGCGCCTGGTTGGTCTTCCCGAGCACGTCGGCGATCGGCTCCAGCTGGTAGCGGCTGTGCCCGACGAAGACGGTGACCGTCTCGCGCTGCTGCGAGATCGAGATCACCAGCGCCTCGGTCTGCTTGGCAACGCGCTCGGCGGTGCGGTGGCGCGTTCCCGTCTCGTTCGACGGGATCGTCGGGTCGGGCATCAGCTGCACGTTCGCGTAGGCCAGCTTCGTGCAGCCGGAGTTGACGATGATCGCGCCGTCCATCTTCGCCAGCTCGTACAGAAGCTGCGGCGTGAACGGCACGTCGAGCTTGATCCCGCCCGAGAAGAGGAAGGAGAGCTCACTCGGCTCGCCGATCACGATCAGGGCCCCTTCGCGGGAGCGGATGATGTCGTCGATCGCCGAACGAAGCTCGGTGCCCGGGGCGATCCGGCCGACCGCGGCGAGGATCTTCGAGTCTAGCCGTGGGTCGTGCTGCGTCGGCTGGCGGACGATCCCCAGCGGCGGGGGAACCCGCGGGTCGGTCCTATGCTCCCTCGGCTCGCTCTGCATCGATCCCGGCCTTCGCTGCCTGCCTCAACGTCGCGGCTTCGAGCATGCGTAGTTTGCCACGAGCCGGTGTGCCGGCCGGAGCGACGGCCGCGCCGAGCCCGAGCTTCTCGCACTCCTCGAGGCGGCGCTCCGATTGGGTCGCCGGACGCAGGCGGCCGGTGAGCCCGACCTCCCCGAAGGCCGCAGTGCCCGCCTTGACGGGCGCGCCCTTCGCCGCCGAGACGATCGCCAGCGCGATCGCCAGGTCGGCGCCGGGCTCGTCGATGCGCACGCCGCCCGCGACGTTTACGAACACGTCGGCCTGGCCGAGCGCGATGCGGGCGTGACGCGAGAGCACCGCGACGATCATCGCCAGGCGCTTCGGGTCGACGCCGGTGCCGACCCGCCGCGGCATCGCCAGGTCGGTCGGGGCGACGAGGGCCTGGATCTCGAGCAGCAGCGGCCGCGAGCCCTCGAGCACGCAGCCGACGGCGGCTCCGATCTCGCCGTCCACGGTGCGGCCGAAGAGCTCGGACGGCTCCGGAACGCCGACCAGGCCAGTGCCGGTCATCTCGAAGACCGCGAGCTCGTTGGTCGAGCCGAAGCGGTTCTTGGAGGCGCGCAGGACGCGGTGCTCATGGTAGCGGTCGCCCTCGAACTGGAGCACGCAGTCGACGAGGTGCTCGAGGACACGCGGGCCGGCGACTGCACCGTCCTTCGTGACGTGGCCGACGAGAATGGTCGCCACGCCCGACTCCTTCGCCACCCGCAGCAGCCGCGCCGCGGCCTCGCGCACCTGACCGACCGAGCCCGGCGCGGACCCGAGCTCCGTGGAGTACAGCGTCTGGACGGAGTCGATCACGCACACGTCGGGACGCTCCTCTTCGAGCGTGGCGCAGACGGCGTCGAGCTCGGTCTCGGCGAGGATCATCACGTTCGCCGCTCCGCCGAGGCGCTCCGCGCGGAGCTTGACCTGCGCGGGCGACTCCTCGCCCGTGATGAGCAGCGACCGCCTCTTCGTGCTCATGGAGCTCAGGGCGGTCAGCAGCAGCGTCGACTTGCCCACGCCGGGCTCGCCGCCGACCAGCACCAGCGACGCCGGGACAAGACCGCCGCCGAGCACGCGGTCGAGCTCGGCCACGCCCGTCGGGATGCGCTCGGCCTCCTCGGCCTTGACGTCGACGAGCCTCAGCGTCTCCTGCGGCGCGGCGGCTCTCGCCTCGGGCGGCAGCTCCTCGACGAGCGTGCCGAACTCGCCGCAGGAGGGGCACTTGCCGAACCACCGCCCGGCCGAGTAGCCGCAGCCGGTGCACGCGAACTGGGTCGCAGCCTTAGGCATTTGGCCATCGTAGGAATGGGCGCGGACGCGAACTGTGTCTATTCAGCAACACCCGCGCTAAGGCGCCGGCTTGGCGGCGCCGAACGATGGAGGCCGTGCGGGCTTTGCCCGCGCGGCAGTCCAACCCGCTTTTCGGATCAGCCGGCCTTGGAGGTTCCTAACGGAACAGCCTCATACGCGGGTTCCGGCTCCGGCGCCGGCCGCCGCCGGGCGCTGCGCGCCGAGACGATCAGCAGGCCGCAGAGCACAAGCGCGACGCCGCCGAGCTATCGCCCGGACGGCGACTCGTCCAGGATCGCCCACGCGAACAGCACCGACAGCACCGGCTGGAAGGTGAGCAGCACGGAGGTCAGCGCGGCCGGCAGGCGCGGCAGCGTGATCGAGATCAGTAGCCAACCCAGCGCCTGTGAGCTCCACGCCAGCAGCAGCAGATAGGCCTGCGCCTTCCAGTCGGGCGTCCAGTCGAGGTTGCCGATCGCCAGACCGATCGGGATGCAGGCGAGGCCCGAGACGAGCGTGGCGTCGAACAGCGGCCCCGCCGGGCGGCGCCAATCCGCGTTGCCGGCGCGGAGCACGAGCAGGAAACCCGAGTACGCGAGCGCCGTGAGGATCCCGTACGCCACGCCGAGCCCGGGGTTGCGGCCGTACGCTCCGTGCTCGAATGCACCCGAGATGAGTACGACTCCTACGAGCGCCACCGGGATCGCCGCTAGCGAGCGGTTCGACGGCCGCTCGCGCAAGATCAGCCAGGCGAGCACACCGACGAGGACGACCTGCAGGTTGCCGAGCACCGTCGCGAGGCCGGCACCGACCTCCTCGATCCCCTGGTGCCAGGCGACCAGGTCGACGGCGAAGAAGAGCCCCGCGACCCAGGCGAGCACCCGCTGCCTCAGCGGGCGGGGGCCGTAGAGCCGGTCTTCGCGCCGGGACAGCAGCCAGAGGACAGGCACCGCGTAGAGGCACCGGAAGACTGCGCCCGTGGACGGCGAGACGTGCGCGACGCGGAACAGGATCCCGGAGAACGAGATCGCGAGCGCGCCGGCGAGCGCGGCCGCTACCGGCCGGTTGTGGAGCTGCCGAGGCACCCGAGCAGGCTAGCGACGGGCTGCGAGCTCTCGCGTGAAGTCGACGATGTACTTCACCGTGAGCGCGAGGAAGAGGAAGCCGACGGCCGCGCGCACCGCCTCGTCACGCCAAGGCACGCGCGGCGCGACCGCATCCGCGACGGGCTTCCTCCAGCCCGAGAGCGCGGCCTGACCGACCTCCTCGACCTTCATGCGCCTCCCCTACCCGTTCGGCGCGGTTGGTAACGCGGGCTCGTGGACGGTGCCGCCGCGCTCCACCTCGTGCAGGATCAGCCGGTCCGTGAGCCACTCGACCGGCGCGCGGTCGTCGGTCAGCGGCTTGCCGTGCGGGACGACGGGCTCGAGCCGGCTGCGGAAGAGCGGCAGCAGCAGCCCGACCTTTCCGGGAGCCCGCGCGGCCCTGCGCTCCAGGTCCGCGCGGGTCACCGGCTCCCGCAAGGCGAAGAGGACGTCGTTGTAGCGCAGCGCCCGCCAGCGCCAGGCCTGCGGAAAGACGGTCAGCAACGTTGTGCCGATGGCCTCGGAGAGCTTCCGGTCGTGCGGCGTGGCGGCGACGTTCAGCGCGATCGCTCCGCCGGCCCGGAGGTGCTCGCGCGCCAGGCGGAAGAACTCGCTCGTTGCGAGATAGAACGGCACGTACGGCTGCCGGTAGGCGTCGACGACGATCAGGTCGTAGCGCTTCTTCGTCCGCTCCAGGAAGGGCCGGCCGTCGGCGGCGATCAGGCGCATGCGCTGGTTGTCGTCGGCGCCGAAGTAGCGGCGGGCGACCCGGTTCAGCGCCGGGTCGAGCTCGACGCCGTCGATCGCGACACGCGGGTAGAACCGCCCGTAGGCGCGGCCCATCGTGCCGCCCGCGTTGCCGATCACCAGCATGTCGCGCGGCGGGCGCTCGAGCAGCGGCGGCAGCAGCAGGAACAGGTCCCAGTAGCGGCCGGTCAGCACACTGTCCGGCCGCCAGGCCGAGTGGGTGACGACGCCCTCGTTCAGCTCGAGCTCGCGGCCGCCGTGGCCGTCCGAGACGACGCGGATGTACTGGTACTCGGACTCCGTCTCGTAGATCGCGCTCTTGATCTGTGGTGTTGGGACGGCGAGGAGCGCCGCGGCGGCAGCCGGTGCGAGCGCCCAGGCGCCGCCCACCAGCAGCGCAGCCCCGAGCGCGACCGCGGCAGCCGTGCCGACGAGCGTGCGCTGCGTCCCGGCGAACGGGATCGTCAGGAGCGCCGCGACGAAGGTTCCCGCGAGGCTGCCGGCGGTCGAGAGCGCGTACAGCCGCCCGGCGACGCGGCCGGCCTCGGCCACGGTGTCGAGGGCAAGCCGCACGAGGAACGGCGCGGCGGCCCCGAGCGCGGTCACCGGCACCGCGAACAGTGCGAGCGCCGCGAAGAACGAGCCCACCACCGAGCCGACCGCGACCGCGTCGACCCCTTCCACGGCCCAGCGCAGAAGCGGCCGCGCCGCGAACGGCGTGACCAGCAGCGCCGCGGCCGCCACGAGCAGGATCGCCGCCAGCACCCGAGCCTCGGGGCGGCGGTCCGCGAGCCGGCCGCCCAGCCAGTAGCCGAGCGCCAGGTAGGCGAGCGTCAGCCCGATGATGTTCGCCCAGACGACCGTCGAGGCGCCGAAGTACGGCGCGAGCAGCCGCGAGGCGGAGATCTCCGTCGAGAGCGTGGCGCCCCCGACCAGGAACGCGACGACCCCCAAGCGGAGGCCGTCACGGTTCAGCGGACTACCCCTCGTGCTCCGGCTCGTCCTCGGCCGAGTCGCTGGGCTCCTCGGGCGGGACGGTGACCTTCTCCGGCGTGATCTCCGCCGGGATCACGGTGATGTCGACCTCGTCCTCGTTCTTGCGGTCGACGAGGATCGTCGAGCCGGCGCCGAGCTCGCGGCCGAGGACGAAGTCGGCGAGCGGGTCCTCGATGTAGCGCTGGATCGCACGGCGCAGCGGCCGGGCGCCCATCGTCGGGTCGTAGCCCTTCTCGACGAGCAGCTCCTTCGCCCCGGCGGTGAGCTCGATCGCAGCGTCGTGCTCGCCCATCTGGTCGCGGAGGCGCTTCATCATCAGGTCGACGATGGTCATGATCTCTTCCTTCGTCAGCTTGTGGAAGACGATCACCTCGTCGATCCGGTTCAGCAGCTCGGGCCGGAAGACCTTCTTCAGCTCGCCCATGATCCGGTCTTTCATCTCCTCGTAGGAGAGCCCGGTGTCGTCGCCGATCGAAAAGCCGAGTGTCTGGTTCTTCGAGATCGTGGCCGCGCCGATGTTGGAGGTCATGATCACGATCGAATTGCGGAAGTCGACCTTGCGGCCCTGGGCGTCCGTCAGCTTCCCGTCCTCCAGGATCTGGAGCAGGATGTTGAAGACGTCCGGGTGGGCCTTCTCGATCTCGTCGAGCAGGACGACCGAGTAGGGCTTGCGCCGCACGGCCTCGGTGAGCTGCCCGCCCTCGTCGTAACCGATGTAGCCCGGAGGCGAGCCGACGAGCCGGGACACGGAGTGCTTCTCCATGTACTCCGACATGTCGACCTGGATCATCGCGTCCTCGTCGCCGAACAGGAACTCGGCGAGCGTGCGCGCCAGCTCGGTCTTCCCCACG
>JBKPFI010000166.1:0-2747 GCA_046728775.1 Actinomycetota bacterium
CGCAGCCCGCAACGGCGGCGAGGGCCGCGGCCGCGAGAACAACACGATGACTTTCGCGCGCGCTCGTCGTCGTAGCGTATGTCGTTGCGATCGAAAGGAGAGACATGGGTCAGCCGGTCGTTCATTTCGAGGTCGTCGGCACGAACGGGCCGAAGCTTCGGCAGTACTACGCGGAGCTCTTCGACTGGAAGGTCGACGCCGACAACGCGATGGAGTACGGGATGGTCACGCGCGAGGACAACAAGGCAGCGAACGGCGACCTCGGCATCGGCGGCGGGATCGGGCAGGGGCCGGAGGGCTACGAGGGGCACGTCACCTTCTACGTCGCGGTGCCCGACGTCGAGGCCGCGCTCCAGAAGGCCGAGAGCCTCGGCGGCACGCGGGTGATGGGTCCCGAGAAGATCATGGACATGGTCGAGCTCGGCCAGTTCAAGGATCCCGAGGGCAACGTGATCGGAGTCGTCAAGGACCAGGCGTAGCGCAGCTACCGCCTGACTTTCGCCTCCGCGAGCGGCAGCGTGAAGGCGACCCGCGCGCCGCCGCCTGCTCGGTTCTCGGCCCAGATCGTGCCGCCGTGCGCGTGGACGAGACCCTGCGCGATCGCCAGCCCGAGGCCGGCGCCGCCGCTCGCGCGCGCCCGAGACTCGTCGTCGCGCCAGAACCGCTCGAACATCCGCCCCGCGACCCGGTCGGGCAGACCGTCGCCGTCGTCCTCGACCGCGACGACGACGTGATCCGTGTCGCTCTCGACGACGACCGAGACGGCGCCGTGAGCAGGCGTATGACGCACCGCATTCGCCAGCAGGTTGAGCAGGACGCGCTGCACCTTGTCCGGGGCGATCCGGACCGACGGGCTCGCCGGGTCGAGCTGTGACTCCAGCCGCACTCCTCTCGAGCGCGCATCCGGCTCCACGGCCTCGAGGCAGGAAGCGACGAGCTCGTCGAGGGGCGCCTCGCGCAGGTCGAGCGCGAGCCCGCCGGCGTCGATCCGAGCCAGCTCGAACAGGTCCTCGACGAGCGAGGCCAAGAGCTCCGTCTGGATGCGAATCGCGGGCAGGTACTCGGCCGGGTCGGCGAGGCCGTCCTCGAGCGCCTCGACCATCGCGCGAAGTGACGCAAGCGGCGTGCGCAGGTCGTGCCCGGCCGCGGCGACCAGCTCGCGCCGCGCGTCGAAGAGGTGCTCGATGTTGGTCGCCATCTCGTTGAAGGAGGCGCTGAGCTCCAGCAGCTCGCGCGGCCCCGACTCCGACGCCCGGGCCGCCAGGTCGCCGGCGGCGAGCTGCTTGGAGGCCGTCCGCAACCGGTCGAGCGGCCGCAGGATGTGCCGTCCGAGCAGCACCGCCCCCGCGACCGCGCAGAGCGTCGAGACGGCCGCGACGGACAGGATCTTCGCGTCCTCGTGCATGCCGAACATGACGAGCCCGGAGCCGAGCACGACCCCCAGCGGCAGGCACACGATCAACAGGGCCAGCGCGCCGAGTTGCAGCTGCAAGGTCGGCAGCAGCCTGACGATTGCGACCGAGACGACGGCTGCGGCCAAGACCGCGAGCACGAGAACGAGCCAGACACTCATACGCGCAGGCGGTAGCCGACGCCCCAGACCGTCTCGAGCAGCTGCTGGCGCGAGGGGTCGTCCTCGAGCTTCTCGCGAAGACGTCGCACGTGCACGGTCACCGTGCCGGTGTCGAGCGCGGCCGAGTAGCCCCAGACCCGGTGCATGAGCTGGTCGCGCGAGAAGACCCGGTTCGGATTCGAGGCGAGGAACCAGAGGAGGTCGAACTCCTTCGCCGTGAGGGCCAGCAGCTCGCCGCCGCGGCGCGCCTCGTGGGTTGCCGCGTTTAGCTCCAGCGTCCCGACCGACACGCGCTCGCGAGGCGGCCGCCCGGCGCGGGCCCGGCGCAGAACGGTCTTCACCCGCGTCGCCAGCTCGCGCGGCGAGAAGGGCTTCGTCACATAGTCGTCGGCACCGAGCTCGAGGCCGACGATCCGGTCTGCCTCGTCGACGCGGGCCGTGAGCAGGATCACCGGCAGCTCGGAGCTCGCCCTGATCCAGCGGCAGAGCTCGAGCCCGTCGGTCGAGCCGGGCAGCATCACGTCGAGCAGGACGAGGCTCGGCGCCTCGCGCTCGATCAGCCTCCTCGCGCCGTCCCCGTCCTCCGCGGTGAGGACACGGTGCCCGTCTCGCTCGAGGTAGCGGGTGACGACGTCCCGGACGAGCGGCTCGTCGTCGACTACGAGCACGGTGCTCATCCCGACAGTCTGCTCCTTCACGCCGTTTCGGGCGGGTTACGAGTTCCTTAATTCATGCCGTGACGGCCGCCGTGCGAGACGCATGAACCGGCGCTCGGGGGTGCCGGAGTTCGGCAAATCGTAAGGGTGCTCGGGCGCCGCTCCTCCTAGCGTTGAAGGCCGATCCGAAAGAGGAGGAGACATGACGTATCGCCCAGCTTTGGCGGCCGTCTTGGCCGCACTTGCCTTCGCGCTCGTGGGTGCCCAGGCAGCGCACGCCGACCGCGGTCAGGGCCGAGGAGGAGGCAAGGCCGTCGTATTCGTGCAGACGAACGAGCCGACGGGCAACCAGATCGCCGTCTATGACCGGGGGCACGACGGCCGGCTCAACCGAGTGGCGACGTATCCCACCGGCGGGCTCGGCGGCGTGGCAACCCCGGGGACGGAGTCTGACCATCTCGCCTCGCAGGGGTCGCTCGTCTACGACCAGCGGCACCGCCTCCTGCTCGCGGTGAACG
>JBKPFI010000350.1:0-7525 GCA_046728775.1 Actinomycetota bacterium
TGCGTTCTCGGCGCCGGCTGCGTGATCGATCCGGAGGTGTTCGTGCGCGAGCTCGACGAGCTCGAGGCGCGCGGCATCTCGACCGGCTGCGTCCGCGTCTCCGGCGAGGCGCACCTGATCATGCCCTGGCACGTCGCGATCGACCAGGGCAGCGAGCGGCGGCTGGGCAAGCTCCAGATCGGCACGACGAGGCGCGGGATCGGCCCGGCCTACGCCGACAAGGCGGCGCGGCTCGGGATCCGCGTGCAGGACCTGCTCGACCCCAAGATCCTGCGCCAGAAGATCGAGGTCGCGCTGGCCGAGAAGAACGTCTGGCTGGAGCGCGTCTACGGCTCGGAGCCGCTCGAGCTGGAGGAGCTCGCGGCGCGGTACGAAGAGTTCGCCCAGCGGTTGCGACCCTACGTCGTCGACACCTCGTTGCTCGTCGACCGCGCGCTGCGCGAGGGCCGGTTCGTCCTGCTCGCGGGCGCGCAGGGCACGCTGCTCGACCTCGACCACGGCACGTACCCCTTCGTGACCTCCTCCGGCACGGTCGCCGGCGCTGCGGCCGTGAGCGTTGGAATCGGGCCGAACCGCATCGATGCGATCATCGGCGTTGCGAAGGCGTATGTCACGCGCGTGGGCGAGGGCCCGTTCCCGACCGAGATCGAAGGCGCCGACCAGGAGCGCGTGCGCGAGCTCGGAGCCGAGTTCGGCACGACCACGGGCAGGCAGCGGCGCTGCGGCTGGCTCGACCTCGTCGCCCTGCGCTACGCCGTCCGCCTGAACGGCATCACCTCGCTCGCGCTGACGAAGCTCGACGTGCTCTCGGCGTTCGCGGAGTTGCCCGTCTGCCTGCGCTACCGGCTGCGCGACGGGACGGAGACGCCGGACTTCCCGGCGCACCAGAGCGACTTCCACCACTGCCGGCCGGTGTACGAGACGCTGCCGGGTTGGGAGGAGCCGCTCGACGAGGTGACCGAGCTCGACGCGCTGCCGGAGAGCGCGCGCCGTTACGTCGAGTTCGTCGAACGGGAGCTCGAGGTGCCGGTCTCGCTGATCGGCACCGGCGCGGAGCGCGAACGCGTTCTCGCACCAGGGTCGCTCGAGGCCCTCGCCCGACCTTAGCGCGTCTTTCAAAACGAAGCCTTGTGCCGTGGGGCCGCGCTGTGCGGCGCGTGGACGGCGTCCTCAGTCGCGCCCGACTCCTCACGTGATCCGAGAACGCGTACGCGTTTGCGTCCTTGCCACGCACCACCCATCGCATCCCGCGGCGAAGCGTCCTTCTGAAAGGCGCTCTTAGTCCCTGCGGCGGCGGCCGGCCGCGAAGAAGCCGAGCGGCAGGATCAGCAGGAGCGGAAGGAACACGACGTGTCCGGCCGTCGCCGCGAAGACGATCAGCGCCACGGCGAGACCGGCGAGCAGGAGCACCAGGGCGAACCCCACTCCCCCGCCGTACCCGCTTCGGCCGCCGTTAGTCGGCGACGCGCCCGCGGACGGCCCAGGAGCGCGCCTGGATCGTGAAGCTGCCGGACGGCTGCCCGAGGCGCCGGTGGTACTCGTCGCGGAGCGCCGACTGCTCGCCGGCAGGAAGCGAAACGACGTACTCCCCGGCAGGCCCGACACCGAGCAGAAAGGAGTCCCAGAGCTCCTCGAAGTCTCTGTAGCCGGTCGCGACTTCCAGCGGTCCGGCTTCGACGTCCTCGAGCCCGCGCTCACGCCAGAGGTGGTCGAGCTCGTCGAGCGTGCCGAAGGAGCGGCTCTCGCCGGCGGCCTCGGGGTCGAGGGCTCGGACCGACTCCCAGTAGGCCCGGAGCATCTCCATGCCGTCGGAGAAGTCCCACGAGCAGGCAGCCACGATGCCGCCGGGCGCGACGACGCGTGCCATCTCGGCGACGCCGGCGCCCGGATCGTCCATGAAGTGGATCACGAGCTGCGCCAGCGCCGCGTCGAAGAGATCGTCCGGCCAGGGCAGCGCCTCCGCCTTTCCCTTTCGCAGGTCGGCCCCCGGAACGCGCCCGGCGCAGGCGTCGAGCAGCGGCGACGGGTCGACGCCCGCGACGTTCTCCGGCCCGACTCGCCGGGCCAGCTCCTCGGTCAGAACGCCGGAGCCGCAGCCCACGTCGAGCACCGTCTGGCCGGGCTCGACGCCGGCGAAGTCCGCGAACACCGGCGCCAGCTCGACCGAGTAGCGCCCCATGAAGCGGTCGTAGGCATCACCCGAGACGGCGAAGCTCATCCGGCGTATTCACATTGGCGAGCAGCGTTTCGTCAACCTCGATGCGGCGTGTGTCCAGCTCGGCGAGCGCTTCGTGCAGGGCGAGCCGGCCCGCCTCGAGGCGGCGTTCGAGCACCGCCAGCGCCCGCTTGCGGAAGGCGGCCGGAAGCGGTCCCGTCTGAGTCGCGGCCGCATCGGCGCAGGCAGTCGCGAGGTCTCGGAGGAGCTCAGGCGTTACCAGCGGGAGGTCGACCGGGAGCACGACGGCAGTGCCGGTCGGCGCGGCGCGCAGGCCCGCGACGATCCCGGCGAGCGCGGCTCGCGTTCTGCTTCCGTCGTCGATGATCGCGAACGGCAGCTCGAGCGCATCTCCGGCCTTGCCCACCGCCAGCCGTTCGTCGCACGCCGCGCCGAGGATCCGCCACGCCCGCTCGGCGAGGGTCTCGCCGTCGAGCCGGGCGAGGGCCTTCGGCGACCCGAACCGCGTGCTGGCGCCGCCTACGAGAAGGACGCCGGTCAGGCGAGGACGCGCCAAGGCTCGGTGTAGACGTTCAACCGTCCGCTGCGGACGAATCCGCAGAGCGTGATTCCGCGGTCGCCGGCGAGCTCGACGGCGAGGCTCGAGGGGGCTCCCACGGCGACCAGGATCGGGCAACCCGCGACCGCGGCCTTCTGGACGAGCTCGAACGACAGACGGCCGCTCACGCAGAGGAGCTCTTCTGCGAGCGGCAGGCGCCCTGCGCGGTGGGCCCAGCCGACGACCTTGTCCATCGCGTTGTGGCGGCCGACGTCCTCGCGCAGGCAGAGGAGCTCGCCGGCATGGTCGAAGAGGCCGGTCGCGTGGAGGCCACCCGTAGCGGCGAAGGCGGCCTGCGCCGTGCGAAGTCGCTCGGGTAGCCCAGCGAGGACCTCGGCCGCGACCTCGAGCCGACCCTCCACTCGTGGGGCATCCACCGCGACCGCCTCGAGCGCGCCCTTGCCGCAGACTCCGCACGACGAGCTCGTGTAGAAGCTGCGCTGGAGCCGCTCCGGGTCGAAGCGCGGCGCCTCGACCTCGACGGTGTTGGCTGCCAGGTCCGGGGGCGGCGAGGCGTGGGAGGGCTCGAGCCCTTCCGAGAGACAGAAGCCGAGCGCGAGCTCGTCGTCGTGCCCGGGCGTGCGCATCGTCACCGCGACGGGGCGGCCGTTGATCCGGATCTCCAGCGGCTCCTCGACGGCGACGCGATCGCGCTCGCGCCGGCCGACCGGGAGCCGTAGCACGTCGACCGCCGCGGCCGAGTACGGCGGGGCCTCGAGCGCGTCCTTCTCGGCGCTCATGCCGAGCAGGGTATCCGGCAACGGTCACACACACTCGGCACGGACCCGTGACAGACACGCGCACCGCGCCCGGATACGATCGCCTTGGGGAGGAGGCCGGGCGAACCTGTACCAGCACGGCCGAAGCGGGGGCCGGCCGGGCGACGTCGAGCCCGCTAGGCGACGTAGCGTTCGGCGAGGTAGTCGTGGACGTTGCGATAGCCGGCGACGGCAGCGCCGACGTCACTCGGGTCCACGGCCTCCCCGCTTTCCACGAGCCGGGTGATGCGCCGGGCCTCGAGGAACTCCTTCACCACCTCGTCCTCCGGCGCCTCGGCTTCGTGCTCCTTGTCCACCGGGTAGCCGTGGGCGACCATCATTCGCTCCACGAGCCCGTCGAGCTCCGGCAGCGCCTCGGCCGGCGAATCCGCGACGAGCGGCTCCAAGGCCTGCCATTCGGTTTCCCATTCGTGCCTGTCGAGACCGGGGTCGCGCACGGCGATCAGATCCCGCAGTTGCCACGTTTCAAACCCGCAGAGTCGGCGCCGACGACCGCAGTAGACTCGCCGCCGTGAAGGTGCTGATCGTCGGGTCCGGCGGCCGCGAGCACGCGCTCGCGTGGAAGCTCGGCCAGAGTCCCGCTCTCGACGAACTCCACGCCGCGCCGGGGAACCCAGGCATCGCGAACCTCGGCACGTGCCACCCCGTACGGGCCGAGGATGCCGAGGGGCTGCTCTCGCTGTGCCGGGAGCTCGGCGTCGACCTCGTCGTCGTCGGTCCGGAGGCTCCGCTGGTCGCGGGGCTGGTCGACACGCTCAGGCAAGGCGGGGTCGCGGCGTTCGGGCCGACCCGGGCCGCTGCACGCATCGAGGGCTCGAAGGCGTTCGCGAAGGAGATTCTCGAGACGACGGGCGTCCCGACGGCGAAGCGGCTCTCCGTCGCGAGACCGCCGTGCGTGGTCAAGGCGGACGGGCTCGCGGCCGGCAAGGGCGTCTTCGTCTGCCGGACACAGGACGAGCTCGACACCGGGCTGCGCGCAGCTGCCGCGCTCCGCGGCGACGTCCTGATCGAAGAGCTCCTGGAGGGCGAGGAAGTCTCGCTCTTCGCGATCACGGACGGCGCTCGGGTGCTTCCGCTCGCGCCGGCGCAGGACTTCAAGCGGATCGGCGACCACGACACCGGCCCGAACACGGGGGGGATGGGGTCGTACTCGCCCGTGCCGGGCCTCGGCGAGCCGGAGGTCGAGGAGCTGCTCGAGACCGTTCACCGGCCGGTGCTGGCGGAGCTGGCCCGGCGCGACGCGCCCTTCACCGGGCTGCTCTACGCAGGCCTGATGCTGACCGAGGACGGCCCGCGCGTGCTCGAGTTCAACTGCCGCTTCGGCGACCCGGAGACGGAGTCGATCCTGCCTCGCGTCGAGGGCGACCTGCTGGCGCTGCTCTGGGGCGCCGCCACCGGTGGGCTCGAGGGTGAGCTCGCGGTCGGCGAGGGAGCAGCGGTGACGGTCGTCGTCGCGAGCGGCGGCTATCCGGAGCGGTCCGACCGCGGGACGCCGATCGAGGGTGTCGAAGACGCCGAGGCCACCGGCGCCCTCGTCTTCCACGCTGGAACGGCGAGGCAGGGGGATCGACTCGTGACCAACGGCGGTCGCGTGCTGGCGGTCACCGCAACCGGAGACGACGTCGGCGCGGCACGGGCGAACGCCTACGACGCGGTCAGCCGAATTTCGTTCGCGGGGTTGCGCTTCAGGCGCGACATCGCCGAGGCGGCGGCAGAAGGGCATGTCCGTAGCTGAGGCGCCGCTCGTCGGCATCCTCGTCGGCTCGGAATCGGACCGCGAACGCATGCAGCCGGCCCTCGACGAGCTCGAGGCGCGCGGCATCCCGCATGAGTTGGAGGTCCGGTCGGCGCACCGCGACCCGGACGCCGTGGCCGAGTACGCGCGCGGGGCGCGCGCGCGGGGCATCCGCGTCCTGATCGCAGGAGCCGGTCTCGCCGCGGCGCTACCCGGCGCGATCGCCGCCCACACCGACCTGCCGGTGATCGGAGTGCCCCTGCGCTCCCGGATGAGCGTGCTCGACGGACTGGACGCCCTGCTTTCGATCGCCCAGATGCCGCCGGGCGTGCCGGTCGCGACGGTCGGCGTCGACAACGCGAAGAACGCCGCCGCGCTCGCGGCCCGGATCCTGGCGAGCTGACGCGGCAACGCCCGGCTTCGGACCACGCGTTGGTTCGGGACCCATCCCTAACCCCCACCCACCCGGGGATCTCCAAGGGTGCCTGAGGAAGGCGCACGTGTGTGTGTCGTCGGTGTGCCGAAGGTGTGATTGGTAGTCCACGGGCCGACCTCCTGCGCGGGCTCTAGACTGCAACTGGTGATCGCGCGCTACTCCCGACCCGAGATGGCCGGGGTCTGGTCGGACGAGAGGAAGCTCGCGCGCTGGCTAGACGTCGAGCTCGCCGCGCTCGAAGCGTGGGCGGAGCTCGGCGGCGTGCCGGAGGAGGCAGTGGCCGAGATTCGCGCACGCGCGAAGCCGCCGACGGCGGAGCAGGTCGCCGAGCTCGAGCAGGAGACCCAGCACGACGTGGCCGCTTTTGTCGATGCCGTTGCCGCCGAGGTCGGCACGGCCGGCCGCTGGGTGCACCACGGCCTGACGTCGTCGGACGTCGTCGACACGGGGCTTTCGCTGCAGGTGCGGGACGCCGGCCAGCTGCTGCTCGCCGGCCTGGAGCGCGCGCTCGAGGGGGTGGTTGCCAAGGCCGTCCGGCACAAGGACGATGTCTGCATCGGCCGGACCCACGGCGTGCATGCCGAGCCGACGACGTTCGGGCTCAAGCTCGGAGGTTGGGCGTTCGAGCTCGACCGAGCGCGCCGGCGCCTCTCGCGCGCACTCGAGACGATGCGCGTCGGCAAGCTCTCCGGCGCTGTCGGCACCTACGCGGCGACCGATCCGGAGCTCGAGCGGCTCGCCTGCGAACGCCTGGGGCTGGAGCCCGACCCGGTCTCGACGCAGATCGTGCAGCGCGACCGCCACGCCGAGCTGCTCGCCGCGCTCGCTCTCGTCGCGGCCTCGCTGGAGAAGTTCGCGCTCGAGATCCGCCACCTCGCGCGCACGGAGCTCGGTGAGGTCGCGGAGCCCTTCGGCGAGGGCCAGAAGGGATCGTCGGCGATGCCACACAAGCGCAATCCCGTCGTCGCCGAGCGGATCTGCGGCCTCGCCCGCGTCGTGCGCGCCAACGCGCTCGTCGGGCTCGAGAACGTCGCGCTCTGGCACGAGCGCGACATCTCGCACTCGTCTGCGGAGCGCGTCGTCATCCCGGACTCGTTCCTGGCGCTCGACTACATGCTCGACCGGTTCGCCTGGCTCGTCGAGGGGCTCGACGTGCGGCCGGAGCGGATGTTGCGGAACCTCGAGTCGACGCGCGGCCTCTTCTTCAGCCAGCGGCTGCTGCTGGCACTCGTCGAGTCGGGGCTGGCGCGCGCCGACGCGTACCGGCTCGTCCAGCGCTATGCGCTCCGCGCGCACGAGGAGGAGCAGGACTTTCGCGAGCTCGTTCGCGCGGACGAGGAGATTGCCGGCCGCGTCGATCTCGACCTGATCTTCGATCTCGGCTGGTACACGCGTCACGTCGATGCTGTCTTCGAGCGGCTGGGCGAGCTCGCCCGGAAGGAGGAAGCGGTCCATGCCTGAAGCGGCCACGCATGTCGGGAGCGGAAAGGTGCGCGAGCTCTACGAGCTCGATGACGAGCGCCTGCTGCTCGTCGCGAGCGATCGGATCTCGACCTTCGACGTCGTGCTGCCGACCGAAATCCCCGACAAGGGGCGCGTCCTCACAGGCCTCTCGGCGTTCTGGTTTGCGCGGACACGCGGGCTCGTGCCGAACCATCTTCTCGGCCTGCGCGCCGACGGCCGCTCGACGGAGTGCCGCAGGCTCGAGATGCTGCCGCTCGAGTGCGTCGTCCGGGGCTACCTGACCGGGTCGGGTTGGAAGGACTACCAGGCCACCGGCGCGGTCTGCGGGCACGTGCTC
>JBKPFI010000221.1:0-9220 GCA_046728775.1 Actinomycetota bacterium
GGCTTAGACGGCCGCACCGGCAAAGCCGGCACGGCCTCTTTGGTCGGCGTCGCAAGCGACTGCCTAGCGGCCGCACCGACGAAGCCGGTACGGCCTCTTTGGTCGGCGTCGCAAGCGACTGCCTAGCGGCGGCACCGGCAAAGCGGGACGGCCTTTTTGGTCGGCGTCGCAAGCGACCGCCTAGCTCCCGAGCGCCGCCACCAGGGCGGGCAGCGCTTCGCCCGCGCTCTCCTCGATCCGCAGCGACGCGCGGCTGTCGTAGGCCGTCGGCCCGCGGTTGACGATCGCGAGTTCGCCGCCGGCGTCCAGCGTCTCCAGCGGCAGGCCCGCGACCGGATGCACCTCCAGCGCGGAGCCGACCACGAGCAACAGCCACGCCCGCCGGGCGAGGTCGAACGCGCGCTCGATCGGCTCCGGCGGCAGCAGCTCACCGAAGAAGACGACGTCCGGCTTCAGCACCGACCCGCAGGCGGGGCACGCCGGCGCGTCGGCTTCCGCGAGCAGCTCGACCACGCGCTCGAGCTCGTAGCGCTCGCCGCAGCCCGGGCAGGTGGCCGTGCGGATCGAGCCGTGCACCTCGACGAGCTCACGGCTGCCCGCGCGCTCGTGCAGGAGGTCGATGTTCTGCGTGACGACGGCCTCGACGAACCCGAGCCGCTCGAGCTCCGCGAGGGCGTGGTGCGCCGGGTTCGGCTCGGCCTCGGTCAGCATCGTCACGCGCGGCTTGTAGAAGCCCCAGACCTTCACCGGGTCTCGCCGGAACGCCTCGATCGAGCCGTACTCCAGCGGATCGAACTGCGCCCAAAGCCCGGTCGGCGAGCGGAAGTCCGGGATCCCGCTCTCGGTCGAGACGCCGGCGCCGGTCAGCACGACGCACGGCTGCCGGCTGCGGATCAGGTCGGCCAGCTGCTCCACGCTCACGGGCCGCGATCGTAGAGAGTTCCCGGCGTGGACTTCCGCTTCGAGACCGACGTGCGCGTGCGCTTCGCCGAAACCGACGCGCAGGGGATCGCCCACAACTCGGTCTACCTCGTCTGGTTCGAGCTCGCCCGGATCGACTACCTCGCGCGCTTCCGCGGCGGCTACCCGGGCCTGCGGGCGGACGGGATCGAGGCGCTGACGATCGAGACGCACGTGCGCTACCTGGCACCGGCGCGCTTCGACGACCGGCTTTCGATCGCCGTCCGCTGCGGCGACCTGCGCGGGGCGCGCTTCCGCTTCGACTACGCCGTCCGCCGCGACGGTGAGCCGGTCGCGGACGGTTGGACGCGCCATGCCTGCGTGGATGCGGTCACGCACCGGCCGACGCGCGTGCCGCCCTGGCTCGCGGACGAGATCGTCAGCGCCGAGGGCTGACGCCGGTCGGTCCGGACGGCCCGCTCGGCCCGGTCGGCCCCGTTGGGCCGCTCGGGCCTTTCTTCTTTTTCGGCTGGGGCTTCGGCTTCGGCTTCGTCCCGACCTCGACGACCCGCGGCTCGCCGCGGTAGGACGAGTACCACGTGTTGTCGTAGAGGAGCGCGCCACCGCGCGTGTAGACGCGCCGCCGGACGCTCGTCGAGCGCGACGGCTCGCCGCTCTCCTCGACCACCGTCGTGCCGACGTACAGCTCGGGGTCGGGCACCCGTTGCAGCGGCGGCGCACCGGTCTCGACCAGGGGCCGAGTCTCGCTCACGACCCGGCGGTGGAGCGGCGCCCCGTAGAGGTCGACGACGAGCGAGTACGAGCCCACGTACGTGCGCAGCAGCAGCCAGTGCTGCGTGTCGTTGACGAACTTCAGATCGACGTTCGGGTAGTCGACGGTCGCGTCGCGACCCTGCGGGTAGTGGCTGTTGTAGAGCGCGTGGTTGGTCCGCTCGGTGATCTTCAGGCCCGCCTCGTACGCCGCGTTGAAGACGGTCGTCGACACCTGGCAGACCCCGCCGCCGAGACCGGTGGTGAGCTCGCCGTTGATGATCACGGGCGCCTCGCGGAAGCCCTTGTCGGCCGTGCGGGCGCCGGTCGCGCCGTTGAACGAGAAGGTCGCGCCGGGCGGAATCAGCTTCCCGTCGATCAGGCGTGCGACGAGCTGGACGTTGTGGATGCGGTTCGGGTCGCCGCCGTAGATCGTCTCGTAGCGGCCGACGCGCGTCGTGATGCCCATCCCGCGGACCTGCGCCGTCGTCCGGTGCGGCTGCTGAAAGCCGACGACCACGCGCGCGGTGCGGGCCGTCGGCGAGAGCGCCGCGTCGAGGATGTTCCGACCGGTCGAGGCCGCGGCGACGATGCGCCCGCGCCTCGCGGGAACGACGACGACGCGCCCGCTCTGAAGCGGCCGGAAGGTCGCGTCGCGGGCGGGTCGGTCGATCCCGCGGCCGAGGCGGGCGAAGTAGCGGTCCGCCCCCGGCCCGCCGATCGAGAGCGTGCGGGTGCCGTCATGCGGCAGCTCGAGCATCGCAGCGAGCTCGCGCTTAGCGAGCCACCAGGACGAGATGCCTAGCTTCAGCCGCACGGGCCGCGCCAGCGCCTTCCGCACCCGCCGTGCCACCGGGACGAGGTCGCCGGTGAGGACGGTGGGCCGGTCGACACGGATGGGCAGCGCGACGCGGCCGCGATCGAAGCCCGCGAGCGCCTGCACGATCGTCGCGCTCGCCGCTCGGCGGTCGAGGAGGCGGCCCGCCTGGGAAGGCACGACGACCGGTCGTAGGCGCCGCAGCGCGAGGGCGGCGTCGCGGTGCGGGCGGTCGATCGCGCGGCCGATGCGGTCGACCTCGTACGCCAGCGCCCGCTCGAGGACGCGGGTCGGCGGAGCCACGTCGGCGCCGAATACGCGAACGCCGATGCGGCGGAAGCCCCGCAGCGGCCCAAGCCCGTCGCCCTGGTTCAGCGCGAGCCGCACCGCGGCATCCCAGTCCGCCTCGACCCCCAGGCTGACCGGGGGCAGCCGCCACTGGCGGCCCGCCGCGGTGAACGTGACCGGCTCTTCCGACACGGCCGCTGCACGGCGCTCGAGCTTCTTGCGCGCCTCCGCCGCCGTCAGACCGCCGACGTCGACGCCCTGGATCTGGACGCCCGCGGCGATCCGGCTGGGGGAGCCGGCGAACACGAACCCGAGCACGGCGCCGCCGATCGCAGCGACCACCGCGACCGCCGCGAGGCGCTGTGCAAGCAGCGTTCTCGAGCGACTGCGGCGACGACTGCGGACGCGGGCGGCTCCGGTCCCTGCCTCGACGCGCAAGGGTCAGAGTCTAGCGACGGCTGCTGCTGGGCTTTGCGGTCTCTCAAAACGTGAAGAGCTCGATGCCGCCGCTCACCTGAACGGCGGTTCCCGTCACGTACGAGGCGAGCTCGGAGCACAGGAACGCGACCACGCCGGCGACCTCCTCGGGGTCGCCGGTACGCCTCAGCGCCGTGCGCCGCACCATCCGCTCGTTCATCTCGGGCTTGCCGAAGCCGAAGGCCTCGGTGCCGATGATCCCCGCGACAATCGCGTTCGCCGTGATGCCATGCCTTGCCCCCTCGAGCGCCAGTGTCTTCGTCAACCCGATCACGCCGGCCTTCGTCGCGGCATAGCTCGCCTGCCCGAAGCCGCCGAGCGTTCCCGCAACCGACGCCATCGTCACGATCCGCCCCCAGCCTCGCTCGACCATCGCCGGCCAGACGGCCTGCGCGCAGTTGAAGACCCCGGTGAGGTTCACGCGGAGGTCGCGCTCCCACAGCTCGGGCGACTGCTCCTCGAAGCGGGCGATGTGGTCGAGCGTGCCCGCGTTGGCGACGAGGATGTCGGGCGGCCCGAGCTCGGTCGCGACTGCGGCGTCGACCTGGGGACGATTGGTGACGTCGCAGCGCACCGCCACCGCGCGGCGTCCGAGCGAGCGGATCTCCTCGGCGGTTTGCTCGGTGAAGACGAGGCCCCGCGCCCGCGCGGCCTGCGCGAGCGGCCCGTACTCGTCGGCCGCCGGGCCCGACTCGAGCTGGATGTCCGCGAGCACGACGTCGGCACCGGCGCGCGCCAGCGCGAGCGCGTCGGCCCGGCCGATCCCGCGCGAGCTCCCGGTGACGAGCGCGACCCGTCCCGAGAGGTCGATCTCGATCGTCACGCGTCGCGCGGCAGGAAGATTTCCCTGGCGATCACCAAACGCTGGATCTGCGAGGTGCCCTCGTAGATCTGGAACAGCTTCGCGTCGCGCATCAGCTTCTCGACCGGGTACTCCTTGATGTAGCCGTAGCCCCCGAAGATCTGCACTGCGTCGGTCGTCACCTTCATCGCCGTATCCGCTGCGAAGCGCTTCGCGTAGGACGACTGCAGCGTCGCGCGTTCTCCCCGGTCGAGCAGCCAGGCGGCCTGCCAGGTCAGCAGGCGCGCCGCCTCGATCTCGGCTGCCATGTCGGCGACGAGGAAGTTGACGCCCTGGTTCATCGCGATCGGCTGGCCGAACTGCACCCGCTCGCGCGAGTATTCGACCGCGTAATCGAAGGCCGCCCGCGCGACGCCGACCGCTCCGGCCGCGGTACCCGGCCGCGTGTGGTCGAGGGTCTGCATTGCGATCTTGAAGCCTTGGCCCTCCTCGCCCAGCCGGTTGCCCAACGGCACCGTGACGTCCTGGAAGGCGATCGCCGAGGTGTCGGTCGCTCGCTGGCCCATCTTGTCGAGGTGCTTCTCGATCGTCACGCCCTCGGACTCGCGCGGGACGATGAAGGCCGTGAGGCCGCGGCGGCCGGCGTCCTTGTCGGTCGAAGCGAAGACGACGAACCACGACGCCTGCCCTGCGTTGGTGATGAACATCTTCGAGCCGTTGAGGACGTACTCGTCACCGTGCCGCACCGCGGTCGTGCGGATCCCGGAGACGTCCGAGCCGGCGTTCGGCTCGGTGAGGGCGAACGAGCAGAGGATCGGCTCCTCGAGCAGCGGCGGCAGCCACTCGCGCTGCTGCTCCTCGGTTCCTGCGATCAGCATCGGCAACGCGCCGAGGATGTTGGCGACGATCGCCGTGGCGATCCCGGAGCAGCCCCAGCAGAGCTCCTCCCCGAGAATCGCGCCCTCGATCGACCCGAGGCCCGCGCCGCCGAGCTCCTCGGGCACGTGCGGGTTCATCAGCCCGACCTCGTGCGCCTTGGCGATCACGTCTGCCGGGTGGGTCTGGTGCTCGTCGTACTCGGCCGCCTTCGGGCGGATCTCCTTCTCCGCGAACTCGTGGGCGAGATCTCGCAACGCCCGCTGCTCGTCGGTCAGCGCAAAGGAGATCCCGGTGCCGGTCGCCTCTGCCGTCGCCATGTCCTCACCTGCGTTGATTGACTGGTCAGTCAAAGACTAGCCGCGAGCTCGTTCCACCGGAAACCCACGTCCTCGGGAGCCGGCCGGAGCGGGCTCGTGGGCAGGCCGGCGCGCGGCTCCGGCTCGTTGTAGGCGCCGGGTGCGACGTCGTTGGGCGCTTCAGGGTGGAAGAGCGAGGCTAGGTACTGGACCTGGCCGCGGCCCGGGCCGAGCTCGAACATGCCGCCGCCGTAGAGGACGATTCCGTTCGCCTCGCAGTAGTCGTAGAAGGCGAGCAGCTCGCGGAGGCGGCCGAAGCGCGACGGCTTGGAGTTGAGCGTCCGAGGTGGGAACAGGAGCGCCTCGATGTCGGCGACGGAGTGGATCGGCGCGTCCCACGTCACGCGCTCGCGGTGCGCGTCTAGCACGGGCTCCGTCTCGGCGGTGAGGGCAGGATCCTCGAGGTACGCCTCCGGAAAGCCTTCTGCGACGCGCCGGTAGAGGTCGACGTCGGGCGGCGGGTCCTGCTCGGTGCGGTAGTAGGCCTTGAGGTCGACGGTGACGACCGCTCGCGTCTGCCCGAGCTCCTCGATGAGCTCGTCCGTCCAGTCCCCAGCCGGGTCGAGCTTGAAGCGGTGGGCCGCCTCGATCTCCAGCCAACGGCGGACGACGCGGCTCCTCGGCGGCGTCCCGAGACCGGGCGAGATCACGAACGCCACCGCGCGCGGCTCGCGGCCGAGGGCGTGGGCGAGCGTCGTGCCGGCCTGTCGCAGCGCGAGGTCCAGCGCGGCGCTCTCGTAGGCCCAGCGGCGGTGGGGGTCCGGCATCTCGAGGGCGTCGGAGAACGACTCCAGCGTCCACGCGCCTGCGAGCGGGAGCACCGCGCCGGCCGCCTGCTCGCGGTCGTGGTGCTCCGCGTACCAGGTGACGTCCTCGCCGAGGCCTTCATGACCGCCACCGCGCAGGTGCACGACCGTGGTCACGCGGGTGAAGCCGCGCGTGACCGGCCTCTCGAGGCGTTCCAGCTCGTACGCGTCGACCTGCAGCGGCAGCCCGGCGAGCCGGGCGTAGGTCCCTGCGGCGGACACGAAGCGACCTTAGCGAGAGAGCCCCGCGGTGCGGGGCTCTCTCGTCGTGCTCCGACGAAGGCGACGGCTCCTAGTGGCCGTTGCCCTTTCCGCCGCCGGAGTTGCCGCCGTGGGTGTCACCCGAGCCCTGGCCGTGGCCGTTCCCCTGGCCGTGGCCGTTGCCCTGGCCGTGAGTCTGGCTGTGGCCGTTGCCTTGGCCGTGCGTCTTGGTCTGACCGTTGCCCTGGCCATGAGCCTTCGTCTTGTCCTTGCCCTGGCCGTCGCCCTGCGGGGAGCCGTGGCTCTTGCTGTGGCCCTTGCCGTGGACCGTGCTCGGGGCCGTGGTCGCCGTGTCGTTGCCGCCTTGCTTGCTCTTCCCGGCGGCCTTCGCCTTGGTCTTGGCATGACCGCGCAGCCGGCTCTTGTCGGCCTTGTGCTTGGCCTTGTGAGCCTTGTGCGCCTTGTGCTGCTTCGTCGCGGGCGCGGCCGGCGCGACCGACGTCGCCTGTTCCGAACAAGGCCCGATCGTGTCCCCGTGCGCGAGGTGCGCCGGGAGCGCGTGCTCGGAGACGGTGATCGTCACGAACGGGTTCGTCTGCGAGTGCGTGTGGTGGCAGATCGTCACCTTCGCAGGCGGGTACTGAGCGGCCACGGGCGAGGTGTGGGCGAACCCCACGATCCTGGCCGCGTAACCGGTCGCACCGAGAGACGCGAACACGCCGACCCCGACGGCGGCTGTTGCGGCGGCGGCGATGCGCGCGCGTCCCGATTTCCTGAGTTTCTCCATACCGGCCCCCCGAAGGTCGTTGGCTCACGTGAGTCGTCGAAACTGATCCTGGGGGCACGGCAACCTTGCGCTCTGCCGCGGGCTCAGGAGCCGCGCAGCTGGCGGAGCTCCGAGCTCAGCGGGTTCAGCCGCTCGACCTGCGCCAGCGCATTCGCTCGCCCCCGGCCCCGTGAGGTGAGGGCGAGGTCGAGCCAGAGCTCCCAGCTCCCGCGGTCCTTGTCGAGGCCGCGGAGGAAGCTCTCGCGCGCCTGCGCCACGTCGCCTGCCTGAAGCTGCGACTCGCCGAGCAGGCGCCACGGCTCTGCCGACCACGGTTCCCAGCGCCGCGCTTGCCTGGCGTCGGCTGCCGCCGTGCGGAGCTGCTCGGCGTCGAGGGCGTCGGCGGCCGAAGCCTCGGCTCGGTTGCCCGCGAAGCCGACCAGAGCCAGCGCGGCCAGGGCGGCCGTGAGCGCGAGGCCCACCGCGCGCTGCGGGCGCGGCAGCGACGGACCGTCCGCACCGCGCGCCGCGAGGAGGAGCGCGATCCCGCAGGCGAGGGCGGAGAGCGTCACAGCGGTCATCTCCCAGTCCCAGTCGATGCCGGCGTGCACGAGGTACGCGACGTAGGCGCCGAGGGCCGTAGGGGCGAGCGGGCTTCGGCCGCGGGCCGCGCCGACGGCGACCAGTGGAGTACCGAGTGCGCAGAGCAGGAGCACGAGGCCGAGCGGGCCGAGCTCTGCGAGGGTCTCGAGATAGAGGCTGTGGGCGTCGCGCACCGGCAAGTCCGCGCGCCGGTGGCGAAGCCAGAACCGCTGGTAGCTCCCGGCGCCGCCGCCGAGGAGCGGGTGATCCTTGACCTGCCGCCACGCCACACGCCAGTAGTCGGAGCGGTTGCTGCCGGAGAGGCTGAGGAGGCGCCCGCTCGTGTCGTCCTTCACGAGCGGCGCCGGTGCGTTGAAGGCGTGGTACGCGCGGCGCGCCGCGACCTGCGGGCCGCCGACGCGGACGAGGGCCGCGGCCACGATCGCGACGGCGAGCAGGGCCAACGCGAGCACGACCGCCCGGCTCCGGGACGGCCGGAGCTCGACGCGCTCGACCCCTGCCGGGACGAACGCAGCCGCGACGAGGAGTACCGCGATCGCCCCGGCGAGCAGGCGGCCGTCGTGCCGAGCCGCAACCACCGACGCCGGGTCGCTCGTCAGCCCGTGGGTCCGCGAGGCCAGCACGACCGCCACCGCGGGAGCAACCGCACACGCGAGCGCACTCACGAGCGCGTCGAGCCGTTCGCGCTCCGCCGCGAGGAGCACCACGACCCCCGCGGCGAGCCCGAGCCAGGCGCCGCGGCCGTAGGTGAAGTAGAGCGTCGGCGCGAGGATCACCAGCGCGGACGAGGCGAGCGCTCGGATCGCGGGCGTACGGCTGCGCAGGGCGAGTCCAAGCGCTAGCAGCATCCCGATCGCCGCGAAGATCGCGAGGGCGTTCGCGTAGCCCAGCGGGCGCGCGAGCCTGAAGGCGGCCGTCGGATCCGACGAGAGGACCTGGTAGGCGCCGCGGCCGGGGGCTAACAGCCGCACCGCGAGCGCGTAGGTGCAGACGACGGTGACCGCCGCGGCGAGCGAGACGACCAGCGCTTCCACCCGCGAGCGGCGTCCGAGCAGGAGGAGCGCGACAGAGCCGGCGACGTAGAGCAGCATCCGCTCCCCCTCCTGGACGGTCTGCGAGACATCGTCCGACCACGCGAGGGAGACCCACACCCAGATCGTCAGCGCCGCGAGAAAGGCCGGCAGCGCCCACTCGAGCGGCGAGAGGCGCCTGGTGCCGAGGATCAGGGCCGCGCCGGCAACGAGGAGGAGGGCGACCGTGCTCCACCCCCAGCTCGTCGGGTCGTAGCCGCCGGCGTCGGCGGCGAGCGCGGCCACGGCCAGGCCGGCGACGACCCCCGGGGCCAGCTCGTGCGGCTCAAGAAGCGTCTTTTCGTTCGCGCGTCCGTACACTTGGCCGGTGGACTTCGACCTTTCCCCGGAACAACGCCTGATTCAGGACACCGTGCGCGCGTTCGTGGACGAGCGCGTGCTGCCGAACGCGATCGAGAACGACATCAACCACCGCCTCGACCTGGGCGTGATCGAGGGGATGGCCGAGCTCGGGCTGCTCGGG
>JBKPFI010000413.1:0-28282 GCA_046728775.1 Actinomycetota bacterium
TGGTCGACCGGTGCGCCGCTGCTCTTGCTGCGGACGATGCTGGGGCTCGAACCGGTCGGCGACCACCTCGTCGTGGATCCGGCGCTACCGGAGGGGATCGGGGTGGTCGCGCTGCTCGACATCCCCGGGCGTTGGGGCAAGGTCGACGCGTTCGCGCGCGGACGAGGGGTGGGCGAGCCGCTCGGCCGGCGCTCGAGCTAGGCGCCGGGGCACCGTCGCAGCCCGACCCGGAGCCCTAGTGGCAGGTGCCGGTGCCGCCGTCCGTGAAGATGCCGCCGGACTGCGGAACGAAGCTCCACAGATAGCCGCCGTCCAGCAGCATCAGTCGCAGGACGCCGAAGGTCGTGTCGTCGGCGGTCTCCTGGTTCGCGATCGGCGGTCCGGCGCCATGGTGGCTGTTGCCACCCGTGCCGACGACGAACTCGCGGATGCCGCGAGCCGGATCCGCCGCACCGCTCGGCGTCTGGGGCGCAAAGCGCTGGTAGTTGTGGGCGTGACCGTTCAGCACAATCTCCGCGCCCGCGTCGTAGAGCGCCTGCCAGAGCGGCTGGACCCCTGGCGTCGCGGTGCCGACCGTCGAGGAGAAAAGCGGGTGGTGGAAATAGGCCAGCGTGCACTGCGTGCGGTGGAGAGCGAGGTCGCTGCGAAGCCACGTCTCCTGAAGCGACCCCGCGCTGCAGTTGACGAAGCGGCAGTTGCTGTTCAGCACGACGACGTGCCAACTGCCGAGGTCGTAGCTGTAGTAGCCGGCGCCTCGGGCGCCTGCGGCTGCGCCGAAGTAGTCGAAGTATGCGGCGCCGCCCGCCGTGGCGTAGTCGTGATTGCCGGCGGCGGGTCGAGTGTTCGCCCGGAATCGGCCCCAGCTCGGGTCGTAGCAATTGGCGAAGTCGTCGGCGCTGCCGAGCGGGTAGGCGAGATCACCGAGGGCAGCGATCGTCGCCGGTGCGCCCGACAGAAGCTTCGCCGTAGCTTCGTCGCCCAGGGACCTGCAGGTGCCGATGTCGCCGGCGGCGAGCAGGATCGGCGCCGTCTCCACGCGGATCCTCGGCTTGGGCCCGGTCTCCCTGGAGGCCACGGACGCGGTGCCGCGCCTCGCCACGAGCGCCAGCTGGACGAGGCCTGCTCCCCGAACGAGCGGTGTGACGTCGAAAGTCGCCCACCCCGCCCGTGCCCCGCCTTCCGCGACCACGGCCCGAATGCCCGGCGCGGCGCGGTAGCTGACCGCCCGCTCGCTCCAGCCCTGCGGCCCGAGGGCGCGCACCTGCAGGTCGGCGCGACCGGGGCCGGTGACGAACACGCGGAGCCGGGCCGAGACGACGCCTCCGCGGAGGCCTGCGACACGGAAGCGAAGAAACGCGCGGTCCGGCGGCCTCGCACGCAGGCGCAACGAGCGCGCGCGGCCGTAGTTCGCGTGGGGTGCGCCGGCACTCACGAAGCTGTCCGCAACCGGCGTGAACACCTGCACTGGGTTTGCCCCGCGCGCCAGGCCTGGGCTCGTGGCGCTGACGGCTGCGAAGGCGAGCGCGGCCGCCGCCGCGCCGATCAGCTTTCCGCGTCCCCCCATCGGCTCGGTACGGTAGCCGCCACCGGCGATAGAGCCGAGAGGGGCGGAACCGGCCGCCCCTCTCGAAGGGTGAGCTCAGGGCGCCGGGACGAGGCCGAAGCGCGACAGGAACTCCTGCGCGGACGGCGTGTCGAGCCGGTAGGTCTTGTCGCTGGCGCGGCACACGGTGTCGCCGGTGCGGTCAGCGAGACGATGAGGTTGCTCGTCATGCCGCCGAGGAAGTGCGGTCCCCCGGAATCGCCGTAGCACGTGCCGCCGCTTCCGGTCGACGGGTTCATGTTCAGCAGGAGCCAGCTCGGCTGGAGCGAGAGCAGGGTCTGCTGGGCGACCATGCGCGTCGTCTCGTCGATGAAGCCGTGCGGACCCCCGGTCTTGTCCGTGCGGACGATCCCGTAGCCGACGGTCGTGAAGCCGAGCTGTCGAAGCTGCTGCTGGCTGTAGGTGTCCAGCAGCCCGAGCGTCGGCAGCTGCGCCGGCGTCGCCGTCTGCGGGCTCGCGAGCGTCACGATCGCGATGTCGTGGGCGTCCGAGCCCCCGCCGGGTTGCCCGAACCCCTCGTGGACGACGAAGCTCGAGACCGGAACGAGCCCGCTCGGCGCGGCGGCGTCCTCGTCGTACACCGGGTCGAACGAGACCCAGAACTGGGTTCCGGCCGGCCAGTCGACCATGCAGTGAGCGGCCGTCAGGAACAGCGTCGGGCTGACGAGCGTGCCGCTGCAGAACTGATCCGGCCCCAGGGCTGTCCGGGTTCCAGTCGGCGACCAGGGCGCCGACGTTCGGGTGGCGCGTGCCGTCGGGCTGGCCGAACGTGATCGCGTTGGCCCCCACCACGAAGATCGCGGCGGCCGCGCACACAAGGGCGACCACCGTCAAGCGAAGCCTCTTCGTCATTCCCCCTCCTCTATTGAAGCGACTGCGGGCGCGGGTGGCCGCGCCGCAGGCCGAACTGACCGACCGTGGCTCAGCGATCAGTTCGCCGAAGCGCCAGAATCGTCCGATCAGCGGACGAGAGAGGGGAGCGATGAAGGTCTTCGTGCGTGAGCGACAGATGCGGACCACCGGCGGGTTGACCGTCAGCGACATCACGGAGGAGGTTGTGCAGGCCGTCGGCGACAGCGGCGTCGTTAACGGTCTCGCGTGCGTCTACACCCCGCACACCACCTGCTGTATCCGAATCAACGAGTGGGAATCGGGGCTGTTCGACGACTTCATCGGCGTGGCGAGAACGCTCGCTCCGCTCGACCGTTACTACGCGCACGACGACTGGGAACGGCGCACAGAGAACCTCGAGCCACGGGAGGAAGAGCCGAACGGCCACGCGCACTGTCTCTCGATGCTGATCGGCGGAGCCAGTGAGACGATCCCGCTCAGGGAGGGCAGTCTCTGCCTCGGTGACTACCAGCGAGTGATCTTCGTCGAGCTCGACCACGAGCGCGATCGCCGCTGGTTCGTCCAGGTCATCGGCGAATAGTCCAACGCTTCTCCGGTAGGGAGCCCGACAAAGCGGCGGGGGTGGGATTGGAACTCACGGGCGCCGTTTCCGGCGCCAGCGGTTTCAAGTCTCAGCGCGTTTGCTCAACGGCGCGGCCTGCGGCCCGAATGCGCCCGGGAGCAGCTTGGCCGCCTCGAGGGGTCGGCGATCCTGTCTCGCTTGCCGCGTACGGCACGTCCGGCGGCAGCACCACCTAAGGCGAGGGGCCGCCTAGAACGATCTTCAATGGGGTGCTAACGTCGGCCTCGATCCTGCGGCAAAGGACGGAATGGGGTTCAGAGCCCTACGGCGAGCTTCCCGGCGCTCGAACAGATGTCGGGCGTAAGCCAGAGCGCACCTCGGCGACCGTGGAGCGCCTGGAGGGTGGCTGCTTTCATCCTCCTCCTGCTGCTGCTCGCTGTTGTCGTTGGCGGCTTAGTCGCCTTCCGAAGCTTCCGCAGCGAAGTCCGGGCATCCAACAGCCGCGTGCCTGCCGCGACGAAGCGCGCGCTGGCCCCCTCAGGCGACGTGCTTTCCAAGCCTCAGCTGGTCATGATTGTCTTCGACCGCGCGAGCCTCTTCGCCAGAACCGACCCTGATCGTCGCCTCATCTCCCTCCTTTCCATTCCAGGAAATGCCTACGTTCGGGCGCCCCGCAGAACGACCGTGGGAGACGTCCTTGGAACGGCCGGAGCCGCCGGGCTCGTACGCTTCGCGCGTGGCGCCCTCCATCTTCAAGTCACGCACATTGCGCTGCTCCGGCCACATGACATTGCTCCGCTCGTCGATGCCGTTGGCGGAGTACAAATTGAAGACGCGTCATTAAGCGGGGGTTTCCGCCGCCCGGGTGGGCCAGTCGTCCTTGATGGCGCGGAGGCCGACCACTACGTTGCTACCGCGCGGCCGCCGAGCAGCGTTTTACGCCGCGAGCGCGAGCGCGCGGTGTTGGAGGCGATCATCACCCGGCTTGCGAGCGTAGCTAGCTTGTCGAAGCTGCCACACCTCGCGCGTACCTTCTCCGCCACCGTCGCAACCGACCTCTCGCCCGGCGAGACCCTTGCGCTCGCACTCGTGCGCCTTCGCAGCAAACTCTCCATCCAATGTGGACTCCCCGAAGGCTCGGCGTTAGAGCACGCGCCCAGCGAGCTCGTGCTGCGACAATTCGCGGGCGCGAAGCCGACACCACGAAAGCAAGCGCGTATCTTCCCCTCGAACGGATGTCGCGCCACCGCGCTTTCTGTGCGCGCTCCGGCGGCGGTCATCTTCTTCGGCAAGCAGGCGCTCGCGTTGTTTCCATTCGTTCCGGAACTCGTGGCGGTCGCAGTCGCCCTCGACTTGATTCTTCTCCTGGCGCTCCTCGGCGCCCCACAGGCTCTCGTCGGCATGGTCAGAGACGGGCGGACTAGAGGCCGCCGCGGTCCGGGCGCAGGGGTCGGTGACGCCGAACGGAAGGATGCCCTCCCCTCCGCATCGGTAAGCGAGGTGCTCGCAGATCGAGTCGGCACCCACACGGCGCACGTCCTCAAGGCGCGCGCGGCTCCAGCTGAGGCGGGACGGGTTGATCCCAGAGTCGAGGTTGCTCTCGCGCGGCTCGCCGACGACGTGCACTCGCCTCTCCACGCGGACGAGGCGAGCGAGGAAGAGGCGCAAGCTAAGGCGAGCGCTCGTACGAAGCGCTTCCACAGCGGTGCGCCGGCGCCGTCGCCCGATAAGGCGTCGGAGATGCTTCGGATTTGGGAGACGCTGAGAGCGGCGGTGCGGCGACGGCTCCCGCATGGCGGCCTCAGGGAGCAAGCCGACGCCCTGTGGTTGCTCGTTGGAGGCGCAACCGCAATCGTTCTCGGTTACCTCGTCTCCCAGCTCTAGGTGCGATCGCCCCCCGGTGTCCGCACGGTAGCGACGCGTGGGCGTTCGGCTGGCGCCCGGCCCACTACGGCCGCCCAGCTAGTTCAGCCTCACATGCACGGCGGCGCCCTACAAGGGCGAGGGGTCACAGACATTTGGAAGGGGCCGCAGAAATTCGCGCTCTTTCCGAGGATTCCCCGCATATCCCCCTTTCGGGTGATCCCACGACCGGGCTAGGGTCATAGAGTCGCCGGGTCGCGCGCTTGCCCAGGCGCCTGCGGTTCCACAACCGAGGTTTTCCACAGTTTCCACACCATAGGTGGGGAGCGAATTTTGGACCGAGCCACCCCTGGATCGCCGCCGTCCCCCGAACCTGGGCCTCCAGGCGAGTTTGTCTCCGAGGACCTGCGGGCCGACTGCGCCCGCTTCCTCAGCGAGCAGCGGGCGGTGATCGGGCTCCGCCGTGAGCCGTCGCCGGAGAGCGCCGCATGGGTGCCGGGCCGAGTGAATGATCCACCGTGCCCGGATGTGATCCCCGACAGTCGGCGCCGGGCCGCGACTCAGTCGCCGCCGAACTTTCGCTCAGCGCAATGAGGGATCAGCGCGACCTGCTCGGCGCTCACGCGGGGAGTCTTCAGCTAGGCGACGAGATCCGGGGAGAGAAATCCTGACGTAATGGGCCAGTCGGCGCCAGTGTCGATCGGTCTTTATCGATCTTAGGCGGTAAAGAGAGAACAGCCCCGAGGGGCTGAATCCCGCCTAACGAAGCGGGATTCAGCGGCGGGGGAGGGATTCGAACCCCCGGAGCCCGGTCAGGGCTCAGCGGTTTTCAAGACCGCCCCGTTCGACCGCTCCGGCACCCCGCCTCACGTCATTGTCGCCGAAGGGTGCCCGCGGGGAGCTTCTGCTGCCGGATTGCTTCCGGCGTGCTACCGCCGGTCCGTCTCGTTGGCAGTGAGGCTCCAAGCGGAAGGAGATAACGAGATGTTCAAGCGGCTCCTCACAACGCTGACGGTCGTAGTCGCGCTGGCCGGCCTGGTGGTGCCCGTTGCGGCAGCCGGCCAGTCGCAGCAGGCGTCCAAGCTCGGCGAGATCGGGGCATGGGCGGTTCCCTCGCAGTCGACCGGCCCGTCGCAGCAGACGATTCGGGACCAGCTCGGCGAGATTGGGGCATGGGCTGTCCCGGCGACCCACACGACCCCGGTTGTGGCCAGCAGCGACGGCTTCGACTGGAACAACGGAGAGATCGGCGCGGGCTTCGTGCTCGGCGCCCTGCTGATCGGGGTGGCGAGCTTCGTGACCGTCCGGCGTCATCACCGGCCGATCGCCCACTAGTCGATCCACGCGACGCTCTCGAAGAGGCCGCCTCGGCGGCCTCTTCCGTTTATGGCTGGACTCGCGCGGGCGCGCCGAACTGCCGCAGCACGTCCGGCACGTCGCCCTGGAAGTTCTCCAGCACGGCGAGCGCCCAGCGGTCGGTGACCGCCGTGCCGTTCAGCGTGTGGACGAACTCGGTGCCGCCGTCGGCACGGTAGCGGATGCCGAGGCGGCGGGCCTGGTAGTCGGTGGTGTTCGAGGCCGAGGTGAGCTCCCGGTAGCGCTCCTGCGACGGGAACCACGCCTCGATGTCGTAACGCTTGGCCGCGGCGGCGCTCAGCTCGCCGGCGGCGATGTTGACGACGCGGTAGGGCAGGCCGAGCTCCTGCGCCAGCGACTCCTCGATCGCGAGCAGCCGTTCGTGCTCGTCCCACGAAGTCTCGGGCAGGACGAACGCGAACATCTCGACCTTGTTGAACTGGTGGACGCGGAACATGCCGCGGGTGTCGCGGCCAGCGGCGCCGGCCTCACGCCGGAAGTTCGTCGAGAAGCCCGAGTAGCGGAGGGGCAGCGAGTCGCGCTCCAGGATCTCGCCCATGTGCAGGCCGGCGAGGGCCACCTCCGAGGTCCCGGTCAGGTAGAGGCCCTCGTCGGCGATCTCGTAGATCTCGAACCGCTCCGCCGGGAAGAAGCCTGTGCCGTACATCGCCTCCTCGCGGACGAGCACGGGCGGAATCACCGGGACGAATCCGTGGGCGGCCACGCGGTCGAGCGCCCAGGCGTAGAGCGCGAAGGTGAGGCGCGCCGTGTCGCCGGCGATGTAACCGAATCGTGAGCCGGAGAGCCGTGCGCCGCGCTCCATCTCGAAGCGTCCGAGTTCGAGGTGCTCCTTGGCGTCGGCGAGCTGCCGCCGCTCGCCGACCTCGCGCACGACCTCACCCTCGGCGTCGCCGCTCTGCTCGTCCGGGACCGACTCGTGCGCCGGATTCGGCACTTGCTGCAAGAGCTCGTCGCGACGCGCTTCGGCCGCCCCTAGCTCCTCCTCGAGCCGGCGGAGTTGCTCCTTCACCGCCTTCAGCTCCTCGACCTGCTCCGGGGTCGGCTTGCCCTTCAGCTTCTGGCGGCCGCGGAGCTCGTCGACCTGCGGCACTAGCTCGCGCCAGCGCGCGTCGGCCTCGAGGAGCTCGTCGAACGCCTCGGTACCGCCCTTTCGCGCGATCCCCTGCCGTAGGCGCTCCGGGTCGCTGCGCGCCGCTCGGAGGTCGATCAACCCTGCTTGGAGGTCAGGTACGCGACGAGATCCGCGATCTGCTTGTCCGACAGCGTCGAGCCGAAGTCGGGCATCGAGTTCGGGTAGCCCTTCTCGACGTACGAGCTCGGGCTGGCGATCGACTCGTGGACGAAGACCGTCAGCGAGCCCTGGTTCGCGTTCTTGGCGTACTCCGGCAGCTTGTCGAGGTCGGGGCCGACCGTGCCGTTCGTGCCTGCCGGCTTGAACGTGTGACAGCCGCCGCAGCCCTGCGCCGTGAACAGCTTCGCGCCCGCCTGCGCATCTCCCGCGACGGCCTTGGTGGTCTGGGTCGTCTGTGCGGGGACGCTCCCGACGACCTCGCTCGCGGTCGGAGAGACCACTTTGCCGCCGCCGCAACCGGCGAGCAGGAACGCCAGCGCGAGGAATGGAAAGAGGCGGCGCATGCGGCGCGAGTCTACTGGAGCCGTTCGGCGGCCTCTTCGCTTCTCACGAACAGCCAGAGCCCGAGGGCGGCCAGGGCTCCGTAGCCGGCGACGTCGGCCGGGGTGTCGTTCACCAGCAGCGAGGCAGCGATGCCCGCGAGGTAGGCGTCGAGCAGCGCGAACCGCGGCCGCTGGAGCGCCAGGATCACGAGCGCCGCGAGGCCGACTGCGAAGAGGAACGCCGCGCTCCAGGTCGATCCGATCGCCGCGGCCGAGAGGTGGAGGCGGTGGCCGAGGTCGCCCAGGACGGAGCCTGGCCCGCTGCCGACGGCGTCCGTGACGTGGCTCGAACCGCCGGTCGCCGCGTCGATGCCGATCAGCAGCACCGCCGCTCCCGCGGCGACCGCCGTAGCGGCCGCGGCACGGCGCGCCGGGACGGGGCGGAGGCGCAGCCAGAGGACGAGGAAGCCCGCGAGGAAGACGACGAGCCCGCCGCCGTCCGCGCCGACGCGGCTCGCGGCGATCCCGGCGGCCAGCACCAATGCGACGACGGGCAGCAACGTTCGCGCGAGCGCGCCGAGCACGAGCGCCGGCGCGAGCAGCAGCGTCTCGACCTCGTTGGTGACGCCGTAGAAGCGCCCGCCGCCGTCGGGGTGCGGGCCGATCACGGCGAGTGCGTTCCAGGCCGGCTTCGCCCACATCACGGTGAACAGGAACGCGAAGAGTGCTCCCAGGCCGAGCGCGAGCGGAACCCGCGGCGGAAGCAGCGCTCCGGCCGCCAGCGCTCCGGCGGCGCCGACGAGCGCTACGGAGAGCGTCGCGGTTCCAGGCGAGGCGATTCCCGCGGCGCTGAGCGCGACGGCGGCGGCGATCAGCGCCGAAGGCGTCAGGAAGGCAGCTCTCGCCAGCGCGATCGCGTGCGTCGCGAGCGCAAGCAGAGCGAGCAGGATCACGAGGCCCGCCAGCACGCCGGTCGCGGCGACGCGTGCGTCGTGGGCCTGGTCGAGCCTGCGGTCGAGGCGAGCGAGCCGCGCGAGGGGGTCCTGGTCGGGCTGCGACCGGATCCGAGGCCGGTCTCCCTGCGCCAGCGCGCGCGCCGAGCGGGCGACGTCGGCGATCGAGACCAGCCCCGGCAGCCGCGTCGAGGTGTCGGTCAGCAGGCCGCGGTAGCCCGGCCCCGTGGCGGCGATCGGGTAGCGCTCGACGTTGTGATGCCGTCCCTCGGGCGGAAGCACGACGTGGAACGTGACGCGGCCGGGCCGGCGTGAAAGCGCGATCAGCGGGTCGCCGCCGGGCAGGCCGCCGCGCACGATCGCGTTCCCCATCTCCCCGCGCAGCAGCGAGGCGAGGGCGCCGCGACGGCTGACGGTCGCTCCCTCACCGACGACGAGTAGGCCGTGGGCCGCCAGCGGCGAGCGGAAGACCGGCGCGGAGGCCGGGGCGACGATCACCGCCACGGGCTCGACGGGCGCCGCCGGGGCGGCGGACGGTAGCGCGGCCGGCACGATCGCCAGGGCTACAATCGAGAGGATCTTGCTCGCCTTCAAGGAGGCCGATTCTCGATGAAACGCAAGTCGTACGGTCGCGACGCCGGGCTCTCGCTGCGGATGCTGTTTACGGGCTCGTTGCTAGGCCTGCTCTACGTCCTGTTCGGGCTCGTGCTGTTCTATGTCCTCAACGCGGGCCTGGTGCTGATGGTCGTGATCGTCGGCGTGATCGCGTTCGTGCAGTACTTCACCTCCGACAAGCTCGCGCTCAGGGCCTCCGGTGCGAAGGTGGTCCAACGCGACGAGGCGCCCGAACTGCACGACATGATCGAGCGGCTGTGCGCGATGGCCGACCTGCGCAAGCCGCGCGTCGCCGTGATCGAGAGCGACGTCCCGAACGCGTACGCGACCGGCCGCAACCAGAAGCATGCGGCCGTCGCCGTCACCACCGGTCTCTGGAACCGACTCGAGCCGAGAGAGGTCGAAGGCGTGCTCGCACACGAGCTCTCGCACATCGCCAACCGCGACGTGCTCGTGATGACGGTCGCCAGCTTCTTCGCGCTGCTCGCCGCGCTGCTGACCCGTTTCGGCCTCTATAGCGGCATGTTCGGCGGCTTCGGCGGCGGCCGGGACAACAACAACTCGGTGCCCGTCTGGCTGATCATCCTCCTGGTCTCGGTCGTGACCTATTTCCTCAGCCAGATCCTGATCCTCGCGCTCTCGCGCTACCGCGAGTACGCCGCCGACCGCGGCTCGGCGCTGATCACCGGCGCGCCCGAGTACCTGATGAGCGCGCTGCAGAAGATCGCGAGTGGGATCACGCAGATCCCGCAGCGCGACCTGCGCGAGGTCGAGGGCATGAACGCGTTCTTCATCGTGCCCACGAACTGGCGCTCGCGCGCCGGTGAGCTGTTCATGACGCACCCGCCGCTCGAGAAGCGGCTCGCCGCACTCGGCGAGATCGCGCGCGAGATGGGCCGGCCGGTCGCCTAGCTGTTGGGCCTCGCCGACGTCCTCTTCGGGCGGAAGAAGCTCAAGGACGCCGCCGGCGAGCGGCTGTTCGCGATCTCGACCGCGCGCATCACGCTCGAGACCGAGCTGGGCCTGAAGTCCGCAGGCGCGGCCGGCGTCTGCTTCAAGTCGCTGTCCGCCGGCGAGTTCGTGCGGGCCGAGAACGAGCTCCAGCAGCTCCTCGACGCGGTCGCGGTCGAGGCGGCCGCGAAGGTCGAGCGGCGGTCGGACGAGTTCGGGTTCGAGTGGCTCGTCGTTCGTGACGGCGACTTCGAGGACCTCGTGACCACCGTCCACCTGATCGCGTCGGAGCTCGAGTCGCGCGGCTTCGGGCCGCAGCTGCTGGCGGCCGTGTTCCCGTTCGAGGGGAGCGGGTTCGACGGCGGGAAGCGCGTCTACTGGATCTACGGCTTCAAGCGCGGTGCCTTCTGGCCGTTCGTGCCGAAGGGGGAGGGGAAGGAGCGGGACAACGCGGAGGAGCTCGAGCTGAAGGCGAAGCTCGAGAAGGAGCTTCCGATCGAGCAGGATCTCTCGCGCTGGTTCGCGGTCTTCGACGCGCCGGTTTGAGGGCATTCGCTGCGGCGCGAGGGCGCTTGCGCGGTCGCCCGGCGTGGACAAAAGCGATATGTGCTGGTGGCGAAGAGTCACGCTTTCGTCACGACCGCGTCACAGACACGCGCGTCCTAGGCGGGTACGCTCGCAGCGCGCGCGGGTGGACCCAAACTCCCCACCCGGGTGGGGACCCGCGCGCGCGTGAACCTGTAAGGCCCCCGCCGGGGTCCGTGGGGCGAGCCGATTGTGCTCTACGCGGTCGGCAGGTCCGGGATCAGGCCTTCGTCCTCGAAGAGCTCGCGCGCCTCCTCGAGGGTCAGATCGTCGGGCGGGATGATCGCTGCCGACGGTGAGAGGTCGTCGTCGGGCAGCCGCGCTCCGTTCGTCCGAACGACCTCGGCCATGCGCCGGAGCAGCTCGGCCAACCGCTCCTGGTCGCCCGCCTCGAGCGCCTGTTCCGCCTGCCCGTCGAGCTCGTCGAGGCCCTTCGCGACCTCCTCGTCCACGTCGAACTGCCCCGCGCCCATCACGCGGACGATCACTGCTGCAGCTCCTTCTTCTCCTCGCCGGCCCCCAGCTCCGACTTCATCTTCTCGAGCTCGCGGTCGACCTGCGCCTGCGAGGCGATGGCGCCGAGCTCCCGGTCGAGCTGCGTCTGGTCGGAGGTGAAGTCCTCGAGCGCGCCGGAGGTCGTGAGCTCGTCGATCGCGGCGGCGCGCGCCTGCATCTGCTCGGTCTTGTCCTTCGCCCGCTGGATGGCGAGCCCCGTGTCGGCCATCTGCTCGCCGATCCCCGTGGCCGCCTCGCCGATCCGCACCTGGGCCTCGGCCGCGGAGTACTGGGCCTTGATCGTCTCCTTCTGCGTCCGGAAGGCCTCGACCTTGGCCGAAAGCGCCTTCTCGCTCGCCACGAGCTTCTCCTGCTGCTCCGCGAGCTGCTTGGCCTGTTGGTCGAGCCCTTGGAGCTGCTGCTGCAAACCGGACTTCCGCTCGAGCGCCTGACGCGCGAGATCCTCGCGCCCTGCGGCCACCGCTTCGCGCGCCTGCGAGTCGAGCTTGACCACGCTCTGCTGCAGCTGCGTCTCCTGGAGCTGAAGCCGCTTCTTCGCGGTGACGACGTCGGCGATGCCGCGCTTGACGTTCTGCAGAAGCTCGAGTTGCCGCTCGTACGAGTAGTCGAGGGTTTCGGCCGGGTTCTCCGCCCGGTCGAGCAGCTTCGAGAGCTTCGCCTTCACCACCATGGACGCCCGTGACATCAGGCCGGCCATTCGTCCTCCTCTCGGGTGCGGTGGCGCAAGGCTAGCCGGTCCGGCCTCGAGCCACTACGAAGGACGGCCCCGCCTTTTGCGGGGCCGTCCTTCGATCGTTCTGGTCGTGGTTTGACTAATGCTGGTCGGGACGGTGCGTCACGCGGACGCCGTTCAGGATCGGCTCTCCGCGGGACTGCCGAGCGGCCAGCTGCACGCTGACTTCGCCGTTCGCCGGGACGTTCACGAACAGCGACTTGTCGAGCGCATTGTTCTTGCCGACAAGCGCGGCGATGTCCAACGCGATCAGGTACGGCGAGCCGTTCACGATCACGTCGAACTGCCGCTGGCCCGCCTTCTTGTTCTGGATCTCGGCGAACCTGAGCTCCACCTGGTAGATGCCGACGGGCAGCCCCGTGAAGCGATAGGTCATCGGGGTGATGCGCGCCGTCTGGTAGAGCTTGTCGTCGACCGTTCCGCCGATCGCCGCACCGGTGCTCGTGGTCTTCGGCGGGGACTGCACGTAACCCGAGCCGTTGGCCGGGGTGTACGCGCGGTCGGCCGACCACGTGTCACCGAGCGAGTCGGTGTAGCTGGCGGCACCGGAGTCGAACCCCTGCTCGTAGGCCGGCACGATCAGCCGCACCGGAACGGAGAGGTTCGGCTGGCGTCCGCTGTTGGTGCGGAACGTCAGCGTCGCCTGGTACACGCCGGGGGACATCCCGGCCGTGTTCACGGTCACCTGGACGTCGGTGTGTCCGCCCGCGGGGATCGTCCCGTGATCCGGGCTCTCCGAGATCCACGGCACGTCGCTGAACGCGGGCACGCCGCTGTCGACGAGGTAGGCGGTGTTCGGGCCGGCGTCCTGAGCGATCATCCACAGGTTGCCGTCCTCGTTCATCTCGAGCCCGGCACCGTTGAAGCCAGGCCGCGGATGGGCGATCGAGCTCACCGCGGCGCACGTCACCGGGTCGACCCGGATGATGGTGTCGGTGGGGCTGTTCGTCGCCTCCCAGACCTGGCCGACGGCCGGGTTCCAGGCGAGGCCGGAGATGTTGAAGTCCGGCGCGTTGCACTGGTTGAGGACCGCACCGGGCGTCGGGTGCGAGAACCCGGCGACGTGGTACAGGATCCCCTCGTTCCAGCCGCCGACGTAGAACGAGTCGTCGTCAGGCCGGTAGGCGAGGCCGCGCTGGGAGATCCCCGTCCACGGGAACGCACCGGTGATGCTCCTGGTAGCCGCTCCCGAGTTCGTATCCCAGCAGTGGATCCCGTTGTCGCCGCCGACGTCGAGCTGGCACATCTCGTTCGGGCCGAGAAGCGCCATGTCGGCAGGCCATGCGCCGGCGAACCCATTCGGGAAGCTCGCCAGCGGCGGCGGTCCGGTCACAGCGAACTTGTTGTTCGTGCAACTCGTCCCACAGAAGCCGCCGTCGACGTCGGAGAGCCACACCTGACCCGTGTAGCCGACACCCCAGCCGAGCGACAGGCCGGTGGCCCACTGGCGCAGGATGTCTCCCGGAGCCTCCGCGGGCGTCCCTGCCGGTGCCTTACCGGTGAACTCGCCCTGCGTCGTCCGTGCATTCGGGTCGTAGTCCGCGGCCTTCTTGAACTGATCCCTCGAGGGAGCAGCCGCGCCGCCGCCCGACTCCTTGACGTCCCACGTCATCGGGAGTCCGCCGGTGTTGCTCAGCGTCAGGGTCCTCGTCCTGGTCTGGTTCGCCGGGACGATGATCTGGAGTGACGTCGGGCTCACTTCGCCTCGCGGAGTGCGGAGCGAGAAGTCCTGCGTCACCGTCGCGTCTTCGGCGATCGTGACGTTCGCCGAGGCGGTCTCGTAGTTCGTCTTGCTCGCCTCGATCGTGTAGTCGCCGACCGGCAGCTGCATCCGGTAGAAGCCGGTGGCGTCGCTCGCGGTCTGCCTGACGACGTTGCCGCCCTGCAGTGCCTTGATCGTGGCGCCGGCGAGGGCGTTGTGGTCGTTCGCGTCCGTCACGCGGCCCTGAACGAACCCGGACGGAGGCAGCAGGTACCGAACCGCGAAGCTCGAGCTCCCGAACGGTTCGTTGAACGAGTACTGGAACGCATCCGAGCCGTCGGCGTTCTCGATCCCGATCGTCGCCGAGCCGCCCTGCTCGTGAGCGTTGTCCGCGTTCCGGTACTGCGTGAGGATCTGGCCGTTCTCGTAGAGGATCACCTCGAAGTCGACTCGGTCGCCGCAGCACGGGAAGAAGCTCGCGTTCCGCCACTCGATCACGAATCGCGTGGGGTTCGAAAGGGTCCTCGTCCACGTCGACGACGAGCCGTCGAGGAACATGTCGTCCCAGAACGGGTAGATCGCCGCGTTCGGCGTTGCCGAGCTCGGGATGGAGCCGTTCGAGAACGGGCAGAAGCCGACCGTGGTCTGGAACGTGAGGTGTCCGTTCGTGCAGACGTACGCGGTGCTGTAGGTCTGGCCGTAGAGGCTGAACGCGAACGGCAGGCTCACCGCGACCGAGTTGTCGTCGCCGCCGAGCCCCATCGGGGTGTCACCCTCGATGTAGTTCGGCGTCTCGACGCGGCAGAAGTAGCCGAACGAGTCGTGACGCGAGGGCAGGGTGAAGTCCTGCGTCGTATCACCCGAGACCGTCACGTTCACCGTCTGCGGTGTGTTGCACTTCCCGGCAGCGGCCGTGACGCTGTACGTGCCCTCGGGCACCGAGGCGAAGCTGTAGTGCCCGGCTGCGTCGGTCGTCGCCGGCGGGATCGGTGTGCTGTTGATCGTCACCGTTGCGTTGGCGATCGGGTTTCCGTCGCCGTCGCTGACGGTTCCACTGAGCGACCCTGACGGGGCTGGGTCGAGCGCGAAGTTCACCGTCGTCGTGCCGCCGTCCGTGATCGTGGCGGGAGAGCTCTCCGGCGTGTAGCCGAAGCTGCTGGCCGTCACGTTGTAGTCACCGACCGGCAAAGTCAGCGAGTAGTGACCGGCAGCGTCCGTCACGGTCGACGCTCCGAGCGGGTCGACGGTGATCGATGCCCCCGCGATCGGGTTGCTGGTCGACGAATCGGTGACGGTTCCGGTGAGCGTCCCGCTCGGGGCCGACGTGCACGACGGGAACTTGAAGTTCCCGATCCGCGTCCGCCAGTTGAAGCTGGACGTCACCTGGTAGTACTCCTGCGTGTACCAGAAGGTGCAGTCGTCCACGGGGTCGATCGTCAGGTCGCTGTAATCGCCCCAGCGGCTGACCGTGTCCGTCTGGCTGCCGGTCCCGTCGAAGAGATGGGCCTCTCCCTGGGCCAGCGTGCTCGGCGGGTCGCTCGCGAGCCGGCCCGCGTAGCGGATCTGCGGATTGATGGTCGCGTCCGAGGCACTGAAGCCGAGCGCGAGGTTCCCGTTGCCGTCCATGGCAGCGCTTCCCATCCAGCGCCACGTCGTGTCGGGTTGGTAGGTGCTTTCCTGGAGGAAGCCCGGCGTCCCCGAGGTCACGTTGTTGACCTCGAACCAGCGGATGCCCGCTACTCCATTCGAGGAGACCGTCATGTTTCCGACGAGCGCCTCGTGGCCGTCGGCGAAGTGACGGTAGGCGGAGCGGAACATCCCCCGGTCTGCGATCGCGTCGACCATGTCCGCGGTGCCTGCCTGCGGCACGCAGCTACGCGTGAACGGGCAGAGCGCGGTGAACGGAGCCGGGGTCAGCGTTCCGGCCAGGTCGAAGGTCGAGTTCGCGGGGTTGGCGAAGTCGACGTGGAAGCGGTGCAGGGGCCACGTCCCGAGCAGGCCGACCGAGAGGAACGGGTTCGGCGCTCCGGCAGACGGTGGGATCGAGCCGTCCAGGTCTGCCGGCATGAAGCCGTCGTCCGTGGGAGCCCCCCGCGTGGTGGCGATGAACGTCGCCGGGTTGCCGGCCAGCATCGCCGTCCGGTCGAGAGCGAACGCCTGCGGGCCCAGGAATGCGGTGCCCGACGAGTTGAAGACGTTCATGCTCATGTAGTAGGCGTCGGGCCAGACTCCGAGCTTCGGGTAGTCGAAGAAGTCCTCGCCCAGATGGAACGCGTAGCGGTTGTACGCACCCGTCGCGTCGCTCGTTTGCGAAACCGCGACGCACTCATCGGTCGGCACGCCCCCGCCGGCGAACTGCGTGATCACCCACCGGTTGGCGAGCTGGTCGAAGAGCGCGACCGGGTCGCCGAAGCCGCTGCTCTCGCAGACGCCTCCGAAGCCCTGCCAGAGGCTCGTGATCGCAACCGGCCCGAAGACCGAGGCGCCGGTGTTCTTGTTGAACACCTGGAAGCCCGTGTTCACGATCTGGACGTACTGCGTCAGCCCGACCTCGCCGTTCGTGTCCGGCGGTGCGCAGTTGCAATTGACCCCTGGGAAGGGGATGCCGTCGAAGTTCAGGATCGGCGACGGCATGTTCGGAGAGGCCAGCTTGCTCTGAACCTTGGTGTCAGCCCGGTCCTGGTGCGGGATCTTCAGCTTCGGATTCGGGTTCGCCTCCGTGTGCTCACGCGTTGGCTGCATCGGAAGCGCGGGCATGCGGCGCAATGAGACCGTGGAGTCGTTGTGGTACGAGTGACCGACCCACACGCTTCCAGCCTTCTGCAGCGCCATCGAGGGATTCGCCGCCTTGTCGGCGGCCGAGTCGTTCCCGGAGCGGACCGTCGTAGATCCGCCCGCGAGCACGACGCTGGCCCCCAGCGACAGGACAAGGATCAGTGCTCCGAAGAGCACGGACCCGCCGATCGCGAAGGTCCTACGTTTTCGCATCACGGGCAACCCTCCCCTTGGGATCTCGGCAGGGCTCTCTCGACCCTGCCTCGCATTGCGAGTCTCTTCGGGAGGGAACGGCAGAGGCAATGGACCGCCGGGGCCAAATGTGGTCTACATATTCGAGTGAGGATCTAGACCTAGATCCACCGCGATCCCGCTAGGCTGGATGCGCGAGGCGACCTGGTCGCGGCGGCTGACGCCGAGCTTGACGAGGATCGTGTGCACGTGGTTCTTCACCGTCGCGTGCTCGATCGACAGGCGTCGCGCGATCTGCTTGTTCGAGAGCCCTTCGGCGATCAGCATCGCGATCTCCCGCTGGCGCGGGGTGAGCCCGTCGCCGTTCGTCTGCCGCACCCGTCCGGCAGCGAGCGCCGCCATGCGCCGTGCGAGCGCCGCCGCAAGCCGCGCGGGCACTGCAGCACGCCCTGCGCGGCCGCCTCGATCGTCGCGACGAGATCCTGAAGCGGCTGCTCGCCCGTGACGTAGCCTGCCGCGCCGGCCTCGAGCAACGCCACGACGGCATCGTCGTCGTCCGGGACGCCGACCACGACCATCCTCGCCTCCGGCAGCGCGGCCGCAAGCGCACGCAGACCCTCCGGCACGGAGACCGAAGCGGTGTCGACGACGACGACATCGAACATGCCGACCGCCATCGCCGCGACGTCGCACGGAGCGCTGCCGGCGAGCTCGATTCCGCCCTCGTCGGCAAGTGCCGCCGCGAGCAGCTCGCGGTAAAGGCGCACGTCAGTGACGAGAAGGACTCGGACCGGTTCCTGCGATGGCTCAGCGGTTCCCGTCCCGACCGGGAAGGTATGTGCCGCCCGCCGCCCAGTTGTGCTCATCCGCCGCAGCGAGGTCTCTCCCCTCGCACCTGCGCCCTCCTAGCGGTTGACGCGAGAATCCCAGGCCGCGCCGGTCTGTGTCAATGTAGGAACCGTGATCGTCGAGCGGAGCATGCACCCGAGCTGGCTCTCGAACGCGTACCTGATCGGCGACGGGCCGGGCGGTATTGCAGTGTTCGTCGACTCGGGGGCGCCGCTCCGGCCGCTGTTCGACGCCGTCTCTCACCACGGCCTGAGCGTCACGCACCTGCTCACGACGCACGCGGACCCCGACCACGTCGCGGGGGACGACGCGATCCGTGGGCGATTCGGCTGCCCGATCGTGAAAGGCAACCTGCAGACAGGCGGTCTCTCGATCCGCGCGCTCGAGACGCCGGGCCACAAGGACGACCACCTCGCCTTCGTCGTCAACGACGAGCTCTGCTGCACGGGGGACGTCCTCTTCAAGGACGCCGTCGGGGGCGGCGACTTCGAGCAGATCCGCAACTCGGTGATGGAGGTGCTGATGAAGCTCCCGCCGGAGCTACGCGTCCTGCCCGGCCATACCGATGAGACCACGATCGGCAGGGAGTGGGAGCAGAACCCCTTCGTCCGCGTCTGGCGCGGCGCCGACCCCGAAGGGACCGAGCGTGTGCGCGTCGGTGGCGAGCAGGCGACGCTTGTGGTCTGGTCGCCGGACTACGACGGCAAGGGGAAGGCCTGGGTCCGCTTCGACGACGGGCGGGACGCGATCGTCGGCGGCTCACGCGTGGAACGCGGCTAGCCGCTCCGCCTCTGGCAGGCTAGGGCAGCTGTAAGCTCGCGCGAGGAGGAGCGACGTGGCGATCACACTGCACCGCTGCAAGAACATGTGGATCAAGCTCGGCGGCCACCCGTGCTGGCGGGTGCAGAAGGCCTTGGACGACGCCGGGGTTGAGTACACGGTCGATCCCCTGCCGTGGCCGGGCGGCCGCGACGAGACCCTCCGTCGCACGGGCCAGAAGAAGTACCCGTGGATCGAGTTCGAGGACGGCTCGATCTACCGCGAGGAGTCCAAGGACATGGTGCAGCGGATTCGCGACGGCAAGCTCGCGGAGGCTCCGCGCCTGCAGCGGTGATCGTCCCCGACGACATCGACGCCTACGCCGAGGCGCACGCGACGCCGCCTCCGCAGCTCCTGGCCGAGCTCGCGGCGGAGACCAGGGCGACGCTCTCCTCGCCGCAGATGCTCACGGGAACCGTCGAGGGGCGCTTCCTCGAGCAGCTCGTCTTCGCGCTCCAGGCGAAGCGCGTCCTCGAGCTCGGCACCTACAGCGGCTACTCGTCGCTCTCGATGGCGGCCGGGCTGCCCGAGGGCGGGCACATCGACACGTGCGAGGTCTCCGAGGAGCACGCGGAGGTCGCGCAGCGCTACATCCAGCGCAGCCCCTACGCCGACCGCATCACCATCCACCTCGGCCCGGCCCTCGAGACGATCGAGCGCCTCGGCGGTGAATGGGACTTCGTCTTCATCGACGCGGACAAGGACAACTACGCGAACTACTACGAGGCACTCCTGCCGCGGCTCGCGCCGACGGGGCTGATGGCGCTCGACAACACCCTCTGGAGCGGCCGGGTCCTCGACGGCAGCGACGACTCGCCCGGCACTCGCTCGATCCGGGAGCTGAACGACCGGATCGCCGCCGACGAGCGCGTGATCGCGGTCCAACTGACCGTCCGCGACGGCGTTACGCTCGTCCGTCGAGCCTAACCGGCTCGAGCCGCTAAAGATTCCCGCTTTTGCTGCCGATTCACGGCGGGTGAAGCGCGGCTCGGAACTTGCGGCTGCCCGCTGGATCGACCGGTGGCTCGACGCCTGCAGTGATCTCGCGGACCTCTCGCGCTCGAACCCGATGACGGACGCGGTCATCGACGAGATCGACGGCCGCATGATCCGCATCGACGACACCTGGCTCGCGGACTTCGCCTCCTGCAACTACCTGGGCTTCGACCTCGACCGCGAGATCATCGCCTCGGTGCCCGAGTACCTCGAGCGCTGGGGAACCCATCCCAGCTGGTCACGCCTGCTCGGGAGCCCCGTTCTCTACGAGCAGATCGAGGACCGTCTGCGGGAGCTGCTCGGCGCCGAGGACGCGCTCGTACTACCGACCATCACGCTGATCCACATGTCCGTGATCCCGGTGCTCGCCGGGAGCGGGACGATCTTCCTCGAGAAGCGCGCCCACAAGACGATCTCCGACGGCTGCGAGCTGGCCAAGGTCCGCGGGGCGACGGTCCGGCGCTTCGCCTTCGAGGACGTCGACGACCTCGAGCGGCTCCTCCAGGAGGCGAACCGCGCGCCGCGCCTGATCTGCATCGACGGCGTCAACAGCATGACCGGCAACGCCGCCGACCTCGAGGGGTTCGCCCGCCTCGCGCGCGAGTATGACGCGCTGCTCTACGTCGACGACGCGCACGGCTTCGGCGTCATCGGCGAGCGCTCGCCAAACGAGACGAGCCCCTACGGCAACCGCGGCAACGGGATCGTCCGCCACTTCGGCGAAAGCTACGACCACCTGGTGCTCGTCGCGGGGCTCTCGAAGTCGTACTCCTCGCTCGCGGCGTTCCTCGCCTGCCCGCCGGAGCTGAAGAGCGTGCTGAAGACCGCCGCGGCGCCCTACCTCTACTCGGGGCCCTCGCCGGTCGCGTCCCTGGCGACCACGCTCGCCGGCTTCGAAGTCAACGAGCAGCGCGGCGACGCGATCCGTGCGGACCTCTGGCGGAAGACGGCGGTCGTGCTCGACTCCCTCGACCGGCTCGGCGCGCACACGCCGAACCGCTCCGGCTTCCCGATCGTCGAGGTGCCGCTCGCACGGCACGAGGACATCGACGCTGTCGGTCGCTTCCTGTTCGACAACGGCATCTACGTGACGCTGGCCGCGTACCCGCTCGTTCCGCGGTCCGAGGTCGGCTTCCGCATCCAGGTGACCGCCGCGAACACGAACGCGGAGATCGAGCAGCTCGTCGACGTGCTCGGCCGGCTGGCCAACCGCTTCGACCTCCAACCGGCGCGGACGAAGTCGAGGGCCGCCTAATGGGCCTGAGCGGCCGCGGCTGGCGGGCGAACGCCTGGATCTGGTACGTCGCGGTGACCTGCGGGCTCGCCGCCCTCTACATGTTCGTGCCGCCCCTCAAGGGCAAGGGCCCGTTGTTCAACGTCCTCGGCTTCCTCGGAGTGGCCGGCATCGTGGCCGGCATCCGCATGCACAAGCCCCGCGCGCAGGCCGCCTGGTGGCTGTTCGTCGCGGGCCAGCTCCTGTTCTTCAGCGGCGACGTCTACACCTACAGCAACCCGGACGCGCCCTTCCCGTCGCCGGGCGATGCCCTCTACCTCATGGTGTACCCCGCGCTGATGGCGGGGCTCCTGGTCCTCGTCAAGCGGCGTAACCCGCGGCGCGACCGCGCGGCGCTGATCGACGCGCTGATCCTCACGATCGGCATCGGCCTTCTGTCCTGGGTCTTCCTGATCGCCCCGAACATCCACCTCTCGGGTCTCTCCTGGCTCGCGAAGGCCGTCTCGATCGCGTACCCGCTGGGGGACGTCCTCCTGCTCGCCGCTGCGATTCGGCTTGCGGTCGACGCCGGGAAGCGCGCGCCGGCCTTCTACCTCCTCGCCGGCAGCATCGTCTGCCTGCTCGCCACCGACTCGGCGTACAACCTCGCGCTCCTCAAGGGGACGTACGACCACAGCCAGCTGATCTACGACCTCGGCTGGATGCTCTACTACCTGCTCTGGGGCGCCGCTGCCCTGCACCCGTCGATGCGCGTGCTCGAGGAGCCCGCCGTCGACTCGCGGCCGCGGCTGACGTCGATTCGGCTCGCGCTGCTTGGCGGCGCGTGCCTGATCTCGCCGGCGATCCGGTTCTTCCAGGCCTTCGACGACCCCGACATCCTCGTCCTGATCGTCGCGTCGGCCGTGCTCTTCCTGCTCGTCGTCACGAGGATGGCCGGGCTCGTACGCCAGGAGGAGCGGATCGTCTCCCGCGAGCGCGCCCTCCGCGTCGCGGGCGCCGAGCTCGTCGGGGCCGCGGGCTACGAGCAGATCTACGAGGCCGCGATCTCGGGCGTCCAGCGGCTGTTGGGCCGGGAGCACTGTGTCCACCTCGCGCTGCTGCGGGCAACCGGGCCCGCGGTCGTCGCTTCGTCGCAGGAGTGCGACTGGCCGCTGTCGGAATCGTCCTTCGCCTGGCTGAGCACGCACGCCCGCGCGCTCCGGATTCCCTACCACGAGCTGCCGGTAGAGGTGCGGACCGAGCTCCGGCTCGAGGGCGGCCACACCGTGCTGCTCGTCCCGCTTTCGATCCGCTCCGAGGTGCGCGGGCTGCTCGTCGCCAACTCGGCGGACGAGGTCTCGGAGGAGCTCGCCAACTCGTTCGAGGCGCTCGGCCTCCAGGTCTCGCTGGCCGTCGAGGGAGCGTCGCTCGCCGCCGACCTGCACCGGCGCCGGAGCGAGGCGCGCTTCCGCTCGCTGGTCGCGCACTCGAGCGACCTGATCACTGTGCTCGATGCCAACGGGGTCGTCACCTACCAGAGCCCGTCCGTGGAGCGCGTGCTCGGCTACCGCGCCGACGAGATCGAAGGGACGCGCTTCGACCGGCTCCTGAGCGCCGCCGACAGGCCCCGGCTGGCGCGCCTGATCGCGGGCGGTGGAGCCGGAAGCGCCGAGGCTCACACCCTCGAGTGCTCACTCACGCACCGCGACGGGACGACGCTGCGCTTCGAGGTCCAGCACACCGACCTGCTCCGCGACGAGCACGTCCGCGGCATCGTGCTGAACAGCCGCGACGTGAGCGAGCGCAAGGAGTTCGAGGAGCAGCTCGCGCACCAGGCCTTCCACGATCCCGTCACGAACCTCGCCAACCGCGCCCTCTTCTCCGACCGCGTCGAGCACGCGCTCATGCGCTCGCAGCGCGGCTTCCCGGACGTGGCCGTCGTCTTCATCGATCTCGACGACTTCAAGACCGTCAACGACAGCCTCGGCCACGCTGCCGGCGACCAGGTCCTGCAGGAGGTCGCGCGCCGGCTCCGGATCGCCGTGCGGCCGACCGACACCGTCGCGCGCTTCGGCGGCGACGAGTTCGCCGTGCTCCTCGAGGGCGTGAACGACTCGTCGGAGGCCGCCGACGCTGCAGCGAGGATCCTGCACGCGCTTGAGATCTCCTTCGAGATCGACGGCAAGGAGGTCTTCCCCCGCGCGAGCGTCGGCATCTGCCTCGTGAACCGCGAGGAGGCCGCGCCCGAGGCCGCCGAGCTGCTGCGCAACGCGGACGTCGCGATGTACATGGCGAAGCGCGACAGCAAGGGCAGCTACCGCGTCTTCGAGCCGGCGATGCACGAGCGCGTCGTCGAGCGGCTCGAGCTTCGCGGAGAGCTGCAGCACGCGATCGACGCGAATCAGCTCGAGCTGCACTACCAGCCGGTCGTGCGCCTCCAGGGCCACGAGATTCTCGGCGTCGAGGCGCTGCTCCGCTGGCAGCACCCGACCCGCGGTGTGATCCCGCCGAACCAGTTCATCCCGCTCGCCGAGGAGACCGGCCTGATCATTCCGATGGGCCGCTGGGTCCTGAACGAGGCGTGCCGCGAGGGAGTTCTCATCCAGGAGCGCTTCGCGCGCGAGGAGCCACTCGCGATCAGCGTCAACCTGTCGGTTCGCCAGCTCCAGTCCGACTCGATCGTCTCCGACGTGCGCCGCGCGCTCGAGACGAGCGGACTGCCGCCGACGTCGCTCGTCCTCGAGATCACGGAGTCGGTGATGATGAGCGACACCGACTTCGCCGTTCAGCGCCTGCGCGACCTGAAGACCCTCGGCGTCCGCCTCGCGATGGACGACTTCGGCACGGGCTACTCGTCGCTGAGCTACCTGAGCCGCTTCCCGGTCGACATTCTCAAGATGGACCGCTCCTTCGTCGGCTCGGGCGAGAACGTCGCGCTCCAGTCGGCGATCATCGCGCTCGGCGCGAGCCTCGAGCTCGACGTCGTCGCCGAGGGCATCGAGCTCCCCGAGCAGGAGCAGTCGCTGCACAACCTCGGCTGCGAGCTGGGCCAGGGTTTCCTCTTCGCGCGGCCGATGCCGAGCACCGACCTCGCCACGTTCCTCGCCGAGCGGCCGGAGTGGTCGGACTCGGGGTTCGACGCGGCGACCAATGCAGCATAGTCACGAGGCGCTCGACCGGCCCGGCGGGTTCGAGCGGGCGCGGCTGCTCACGCCGCTGAGGCACCGCGACTTCCGCGTTCTCTGGACCGGCATGGCCGTCTCGCTCGTCGGCGACGGAATCTTCCTCGTCGCGATGGCCTGGGAGACGTACGTGCTCTGGAATGCGCCGGCCGCGCTCTCGATCGTCGGGATCGCGATGACGGTGCCGACGGTGGTCTTCCTGCTGCTCGGGGGCGTCCTCAGCGACCGTCACGACCGCCGGCTGCTGATGTTGTGGGCCGACGTCGTGCGGGCGGCCGTGGTGGGCTGTCTCGCGGCGCTCGTCCTGCTGGATGCGCTGCGTCTCTGGGAGCTCGTCGCGCTGGTGGCGCTCTACGGCTGCGGCACGGCGTTCTTCACGCCCGCCTTCGAGGCCATCGTTCCCGACCTGCTGCCCGCGCGGGATCTCGCGGCTGCGAACTCGCTCGACCAGTTCGTGCGCCCGATCGCGCTCCGGCTGCTGGGGCCGCTGCTCGGAGGCTGGCTCGTCGCGGCCGGCGCGGGGCTTGCGTTCACCGTCGACGCGGCCTCGTTCGGCGCCTCGGCGCTGGCGGTGCTCGCGATGCGGACCCGGCCACGCGCCGGTGGGAACCACGCCTCCCACGGCGCGGCGATGCGCGAGGGGCTTGCGTTCATCCGCCGGCGGGTCTGGCTCTGGGGGACGCTCGTGAGCGCCGCCGCCGCGTACCTCGTCTTCCTCGGGCCGAGCGAGGTGCTGCTGCCGTACGTGGTGAAGAACGAGCTGCACGCGTCGGCGCGCGACCTCGGGCTCGTCTTCGCGGCCGGAGGCATCGGCGCGGTCGGCGCGGCGGTCTGGATGGGCCAACGCGGCCACCCGCGGCGCGACGTGACGGTCATGTACGCGACGTGGACGCTGGCGACCGTGGCCGTCGCCGGCTATGGCCTCGCCACGGCGGCGTGGCAGCTGATGCTGGCCTGCCTCCTGTTCAACGCGCTCGAGGCGGCGGGCACGGTCGTGTGGGCGACGATCAAGCAGCGCCACGTGCCGAGCTCGATGCTCGGGCGCGTCTCGAGCCTGGATTGGATGATCTCGATCGGGCTGCTCCCGATCTCGTTCGCCCTGACGGCGCCGGTCGCCGGCATGCTCGGCGTCCGCGCCACGCTGGTCGGCGCCGGCGTCGTCGGCGCGGCGATCACGCTTTCGGCGCTGTTCCTCCCCGGGATGAGGGCGATCGAGGACGCTCGGGCGAGCGCGCCCCGCGTTCGACCGGAGCGCCCCGTGCCGTCCACCAACTGATGCGGTGCTACCCGGGCGCAGGATTCGACAGGAATGGTGGAGAAGCAGAGGGTTCCGCGCTATGTTTGATGAGCAGCGTTCGCCACTCAGCGAACGGCCCGCACCTGCCGATCTCTGGAACATGAAGCCGCCGTTCGCCCACCTCTCACCCACAGTCCTCGCCACCTTTGCTGCGGCGATCTCGACCTCGCTATCGCTCTTCCTCCTCCCGGGCGCCGGGGTGCAGGGGCAGCCGATCCCGCTGCTGCCGGCCATCGGCGGCGCGGCCGGTCACGTGGTCGCCAACCTCGGGACTCCCGCCCACAAGCGGAGCTCCAGCCAGGTCACGACAGCAGCCTCGGCGCAGTCCGTCGTCGCTCCTGTCGTGGCCGCGGGGCACGTAACCGCTCCGCGACCCGCCGCGCCGAAGGCGCACCGGCCGCACCGAGCGCGCCCTCGGGTCGTCCGGCAGGCGCCACCGGCTCCTGTTCACGTGATGACTCCGGTCGCGACGCGCCAGTTCCTGAGCGCGCCGAAGGCCAAAGGGAAGGCGTACGGCCACGGCCACAAGACGAAGCCGGCGGCCGGCGTCGCCGCCCACGGACACGGGCACGGCAAGGGGCTCGGGCACTCGCCCGAGCATCACAAGCAGCTCTCACCCGGGCAGGCTAAGAAGGCGCTCGCGGCTCCCCCGGCCGCTCCGCCGAAGGAGCACGGCGGCGGCCCGCCGGCCGATCACGGCGGCGGCAACGGGAACAAAGGGGGCAAGAAATAAGGCAGGTCGCGAGCGGACGTCTGCGGCTCGCGACGGGATTGCTGCTCCTAGCCCTCCCGCTCGCGGTCGCGGTCTGGGCGTTCGGAGGATTCGCGGCCAAGCGTGAGCGGAACAACGCGGACCAGCAGCTTGTCCGCGAGCTGAACTCCGCAGCCTCCGTCTACACGGCCGATCTCCGCGACGCGCGGAGGACAGCCAACCGCCTCTCCCACTCCCACGACGTCTGGCTCGCCCTCGCCCATCAGAAGCGCGGCGCGCTGGCGCGAATCGAGGCGGCGCACCCGTGGATCATGCTCGTCCCTGCTCCTACCAAAGCCCCGCGCGACGGCGACTTATTGAGGGTCGATGTCATCGGTAACGGCAAGGCGGTCGGAAGCGTGCTCGTCGTCCCTCCGGTAGGCCAGCGCCTGGTCCGGACGATCGCCGACGACCCGAGGGTAAAGCTGCCGCCCGACCGCCTCGGGTTCTTGCGGGGGGAGCGTCTGATTCTGGAGAACCGAACTATCGAAGTGCCTTCGCAGCCGCCGCCGGGAAAACCCGTCGATCTACGCGCCACGGGCCTGGACGCCCGCTCCGTCACGTTGCCACTACGCGACGGGACCAGAAGCCCGGCCCTCGTCACTCTGCGGCCGCGCTCCGATATCACGGCCGCGGCGAACAGCGTCCGCTGGCGCGTGATCGGCATCGGGCTCGGCTTGATCGTTGCGCTGCTTGTCATCGCTTACGCCGTCGCTCCTGCGATCGCGCGCAGCCGGCTCTCGCGGCAACAGCGCGACCAGGCCGAGCGCGTGCTCGCGCACCTCGGCGACGGCGTCTTCGTCGTTGATCGCGACGGGGTCGTGCGCCTCTGGAACCAGGCCGCCGAGGCGATCACCGGCCTTCGCGCCCCGGAGGTGCGTGGCCGTCGCGCCGAGGAGGCGATCCCGAGCTGGGCGACGATCGCGACGTTCGTTCCCATCGCGGACCGGCCGGGCGAGGGCGACGGTCCCGCGAGCGCCGAGACCGTCCCCGTCGACGTGGACGGCCGGGAGCTCTGGCTCTCCGTTGTCGCGGTGGCGCTGGACGACGACACCGTCTACGCGTTCCGCGACGCAACCCACGACCGCCGCCTCGAGGACCTGCGCTCGCAGTTCGTCGCCACGATCTCGCACGAGCTGCGGACGCCGCTCGCCTCGCTCCACGGCGCCGCGATGACGCTGCGGGAGCACGACCTGCCGGCGCAGACCCAGGACGACCTGCTCGAGATGATCGCGGAGCAGTCGAACCGTCTCGCCAACCTCGTCGAGGAGATTCTCGTCGCCGGGCAGCTCGACAGCGGCTCGCTCAGCGTCGTCGCCGACACGTTCGATGCCGAGGAGCTCGTGCAAGGAGTCGTGACAGCGGCGCGGTCGCGGGTGGGGGAGGAGACGACGATCGAGGTCAATGTGCCCCCGGCCGTGCCGAAGGTGCACGGGGACGGTGAGCGGACGCGCCAGGTCCTGCTCAACTTGCTCGACAACGCCATCAAGTACTCGCCGTCAGGGGGCCGCATCGAGGTCGGTCTCGCGGCGGTGGGCGACCGGCTCCGCTTCAGCGTTCACGACCAGGGCCTCGGCATCCCGGTGGGGGAGCAGGAGCGGATCTTCGACAAGTTCTATCGCCTCGATCCCGACCAGCGCCGCGGCATCGGCGGGACCGGCCTCGGCCTCTACATCTGCCGGGAGCTCGTCCGCTCGATGCACGGGCGGATCTGGGTCGAGTCGGAGCCCGGCGAGGGGACGACGTTCGCGTTCGAGCTGCCCGCGGAGCCGCTACCGGCTCCGGTCTGACCCGCGGCTACACTGTGCCGCTGCGGGGCTATAGCTCAGCTGGGAGAGCGCCTGGATCGCACCCAGGAGGTCGCCGGTTCGAGTCCGGCTAGCTCCACCTCGCTTCGCAGCGGCGCTTGGCGCCGCTGCTCGCTTCACGGGGGAAACCCGGTTTCCCCGTGTGCCCCCTCGTCAGTTCACGCGCTTCCCGCGGATACCCGGGAGCGCCAATGCCCGCCGCAGCGAGCCGCCCGCCATGTCGGTCGCGGCAGCGAAGGGAGAGGGCAGGTAGCTCCATCCCGAAGTCCGCGGCTACGCCGCGGCGGAGCGGCCCGCAGTCCGGCCGCGCCGCCGCGCCGCAGAAGAACGAAGCTCCGGCTACGGCCGGAAACGGTTGGGGAACTGAGCGATGATGCCGTCGCTGAGCATGTCGGCCATCGCAAGCGCTTGCTCATGGACGGCGTCGTAGGCGGCTACGTCCGCCTCCCAGTCCTCATTCAGGCGAGCCAGAAC
>JBKPFI010000110.1:0-7526 GCA_046728775.1 Actinomycetota bacterium
CAGGCGGTGACGCGGGCGATTGCCGACAAGGCGCGCACGATCCGCATCCCCGTGCACATGGTCGAGAAGCTGAACAAGGTCGTCCACATCGAGCGCCAGCTCGTCCAGCGGCTGGGGCGCGAGCCGCGCCCCGACGAGATCGCGGCCGAGCTCGAGATGACGACGGGAGAGGTGCGCGACATCCTGCGCATGGCGCAGCACCCCATCTCTTTGGAGAAGCCGATCGGCGAGGAGGAGGAGTCGGAGCTCGGCGACTTCGTCGAGGACGAGCAGGCCGAGTCGCCTTTCGACACCGCCCAGGTCTCGCTGCGGCGGGAGGACATCGTCAACGCGCTGGCCTCGCTCCCGGAGCGCGATCGCTAGGTGATCGAGCTGCGCTTCGGCCTCTCGGGCGCTCAGCCGTGCACGCTGGAGGAGGTTGGCCGCGCCTTCGGCGTGACGCGGGAGCGCATCCGCCAGATCGAGAACAACACGCTGAAGAAGCTCGAGTCTTTACCTGAGGCCCAAGGCCTCAAAGACTGCGTCTAGGAGCACGGGGGGAACCCCTGGTTCCCCTCCTTTCGAAGCGTTTCCCGGGTTCGCTCGCTTCACATGCCGGCGACTGACGGCTCAGGCACGAACCTTGTCGCAGTGAGCCTCCCGCCGGGCAAAGCCCGGCTCCGGCGGCCTTTCGTAACGCCGTCCGGTTCGAGCGCAAGCGCCGCGTCCGCGCGGGGGAACGCGATGTCTGCGGCGCCCAGCTAAGGGTGGGCTCAAGCCGCGACGTTGAAGCTGAACATCATCCCGCTCTCGTGGTGCTCGGCGATGTGGCAGTGAGCCATCCAGCGGCCCGGGTTCGTCACGTCGAGCAGGATGTCGACGGTCTCGCCGGTGCGCACGAGAACCGTGTCCTTCCAGACGAGGTTCGGTTCGACCACGTCGTCGCGCGCCAGGATCAGGAACCGGCCTGCCCCGTGGACGTGGAACGGATGCGGCATCGGATGATCTGAGTCCATCTCGTTGACCCGTCGCAGCTTGACCTGGTCGCCGACGTGGAACGTCCAGTCGATCTGTGCGTTCTCCGCACCCGTCTCGCGGTCGACGAGCTTCCACCTCATGTTGGCCGGCGTGGTCATCCGGTTGACCTCGACCATGTCGTCTTCCCACTCGATCCCCTGCGCCGTGTCATGCGCGTGCTCCGGCCCGCCGTGGTGATGGTGATGGCCGCTCTGGTGTTGCTCGTGGCCGTGACCGTGGCTGCCATGCCCGCGATGGCCTTCGCCGTGGTGGCCGTGGCCGTGATGGTGCTCGTGCCCGCCGCCCGCGGCGACTACGCTCGCCGGCAGGAGCTTCATGCCGCACTTCGGACAGCTGCCTGGGTCGTCGCTCACGACCTCGGGATGCATGGGGCAGGCGTAGGGCCCGCCTTCCGGGCCACCGACGTCCATCTCGGCGACGAACGCGAGCGTCTTGTCCGGTGCCGCGTCGAGGAACGGCTGAATCCGTGCGCGTAGCTCCGCCATGTCGGCGTTCGCCCGCAGGCGGGTGAACTCGTCGGCAAACGACCGCTCCGGCGGCTCGTCGACAACGGTGATCGACGCGAGCCGGTAGGTGCGCTCGGGCGTTCGGTGCTCGAGAGCGAGCTTGCCGGCCTCTCCAAAGAGCACGTCCACGACAATACGCTCGGATGGCGCAAGCAGCACCTCCTCGACGAGCTCCTCATGCTCGTAATGGCCGGCGTCCGCGCCGACCAGCTTCATCTGCGCGCCCGGTAGCGCGACGTTGAAGACACGCGTGTTGGCGGTATTGGTGAAGTAGAAGCGAACGACCTCGCCGCGCTTGGCTTCGAGCGAGAGGTCGGGCTCGCCCGCGACGAGCATCACGTTGCCGAAGCGGCCCATCGCCACGTGCGTCGTCTCGGACTCCCGAAAGGCGGCGATCCGTCCCTCCTCGATCAGGATGTCGTCGAGCGTGAGTAGCAGCTCGCGGTTCGCCGGCGGCCAGTGGTCGGAATCGCTCGGGGTGACGAGGATGTTCCCGTAGAGGCCCATCTCCTGGCCGTAGTCCTCGCGGATGTGCGGGTGGTACCAGTAGACGCCGGGATCCGGCACGTGCACCTGGTAGGCGAAAGTCTCGCCGACCGGGATCGGCGCCTGCGTGTCGTGCGTACCGTCGTAGCGGTTCTCGAGGCGAAGGCCGTGCCAGTGCACGGTCGCATCGAGATCTCCACGGTTGGTCACGTGGACGGTGATCGTCGCGCGCTGTGGGACCTTCAACGCGGGGCCGGGAACGGAGCCGTTGTAGGCGAGCATCCGCACCGTTGCATCGCCGATCCGCTTCTTGACGGGTGCGATCTCGAGCTCGAACTCGTCGCCGTCGGCGAGCTCAACCAGCTCCGTCCTACGTGCTTCGGGTAGGCCCTCGGTCTCGCGCGGAAGCTCGATCGTCTGGGGGTGGCTTTCGGAGCTCGGGTCCATCGCTAGCTCCTTTCGTTTGTGGAAGCCGCGGCGCCGACCGGCGTGCGCGCCGCCGCCTTCGACCGCTGGTACGCCTCGATCCGCTCGGCGATGAACTCGGCGTCGTCCTTCACCCAGCCGATCAGCGCGGAACCACGCGTGTGTTGCCAGGTGAGGCCGAGGAAGTAGAGCCCGGGGACGTCGGTGACGCCGCGGCGGTGGCGGAGACGGCCGCCCTCGTCGAAGACGGGCACCGTGATCCACGAGTAGTCGGGGCGGTAGCCCGTGGCCCAGATCACGGCGTCGACCTCGAGTTCGCTGCCGTCTTCGAAGCGGACCGTGCGGCCGTCTGCGTCCACCCCCCGCGGTTTCAGCTCGACCAGGTAGCGCCGCCTGAGCTCACGTGGGGTCGAGCCGATCAGTGTCTCTCTCGTGCTCAGGCGCTGGCCGAGGCGCGTTTCGACCGACTTGTCGAGGATTCGGGCCTTCGTCAACCACCAGAAGAGGTCGCGCCCCAGCAGGCGCTGCGGAAGCGGCGTCTGGCGCGAGCCGATCGAAAGCAGGACCTTGTGCGTCGCCGAGAGCTCCTTCGCAATCTGGAAGCCGGTGTTTCCGCCTCCCACGACGAGGACGGTTCCCGGCGGCACCTCGTCCGGCCTGCGGTAGCCGGTGGCGTGCGCCTGGAAGACCTCGTCGGCAAGCCGGGCCGCGAGCTTCGGCACGTGGGGGGTCTGAAACGGGCCGGTCGCGACGACCACCTGGACGGCCGTGACGGCGCGCCCGTCGACCTCGAGGCGGAAGCGCCCGTCGTCGCACAGGTCGAGCCGCTTGACCTCGCTGTCGAGCTCGATCGGCAGCTCGAAGATCTCCGCATAGCGCTCGAGGTACGCAATCACCTCGTCCCTGGTCGGGTAGCCGTCGGGATCGCCCGCAAACGGGAGCCCCGGCAGCGCGCTGTAGCGACGGGGCGTGAAGAGGACGAGCGATTCCCAGGGCTCCCGCCAGGCGGGTGCGACCTCGGTGGCGCGCTCGAAGGTGACGAACCGGCGTCCGTGGCGGCGGAGGAAGTACCCCATCGCCAGGCCTGCTTGGCCGGCGCCTATGACGGCGACTTCGGCGTCGTCGATCGAGCGAGACGATGTGCTGGGCGCCCTCCCGTGCCCTTTCACCTCGTTCGTCCGCCTTCCCGGCTTCCCACTACCCAAACGCCCGCTACGCTCGGCCACATGAGCGCCGCCACCTTCGTAGCCGACAGACCACGGCTCGAGCGCCGGGCGAGACTCCTCGCCTGGGGCGGGATCGCTTGGCACGCGATCGAGTTCGCCGTCGCGTTGGCGGCGGGAATCGTGGCGAGTTCGGTCGCTTTGGTCGGCTTCGGGATCGACAGCCTGATCGAGGCTGCCGCTGGGATCACGATCATCTGGCGCTTCTCGGGCTCGCGCCTTGCGTCGGCTACTTCCGAGCGCCGAGCACAGCAGGTGATCGCGATCAGTTACTTCGTCCTCGCCGCGTTCATCGCGGTCGAGTCGGTACGCGACCTCGCCGGAGGCCACGAGCCGGGTGTCAGTTGGGTCGGAATCGGCCTGGCCACTGTCACTGCGCCGACGATGCCGCTCCTCGCGCGCGCCAAGCAGAAGGTCGGCCATGCGCTTGGGTCGGCGGCGACGGTCGGCGAAGGCGGGCAGAACATGATCTGCGCGTACCTCTCGATCGCGCTTCTCGTCGGACTGCTCGGCAACGCCCTCGTCGGCTGGTGGTGGGCCGACCCCGTTGCGGCGCTCGTGATCGGAGCAGTCGCCCTCCGCGAGGGCGCGGAGACGTGGCGCGGCGACGCCTGCTGCGACGCGTGCTAGAGGCCGCTCACGGCGCGAGCTGGCGGTGCTACGCGAACGACCGCGGCGGGGCGGTGCCGCAGTAGCTGCCGCTGAAGGTCGGCGTCTCGGCCTGCACGCTGATCGGGCGGTCCTCGGGGCTGAGGTACGCCGTCCGGTTAGAGCGGAAGCGGAGCGTCCACGGGCCCCGGTGGGAGACCTCGAGCGCGAAGATGCGGCTCTTGCCGGGTGCGACCACGACTCGACGGTCGACGCCGGGCGCCCTCAGGCGCAGCGTGGTGCGGCGCGTTCCGGCGGGCAGCGAGAGCCGCAGCCGTAGGGTTCCGCTGACGTGGCCGTCACGGGCCGGCCAGACGGTCACGTGCCCCGCCGGGGCGAGCCAGCCGTCGTGGTAGAGGCCGCCGGCGTAGAGCGCCATCCTCGGCGTCCCGAGCGGGCGCCAGAGCTCGTACGAGGCGCCGCGCGCGACCGCGACGGCCCCGGCCAGGCGGGCGCGGACCGCGTAGTTCGAGATCACGAGCGGCCCGCGGAGCGTCTTGCCGGCCGAGACGAAGCGCCCGTCGCGCGCGACCTTCACGTCCGGCGAGCCGAAGGCGTCGATCGGGGAAGCGTGCTCGAGGAAGAGGAGGCGCTTCAGCGACGAGTTCCAGAAGAGCTGCTCGTGCGTCCGGGCGTGGGGAGTGGCGGGCGTCTGGATCAGGGTTGCGTCCCCGAGGTCGGCGTGGTCGATCCAGCGCGCGTCGGGCGGCAGGTAGGTCGCGCGCACGGTGACCGCGACGTGGTGGTCGAACGAGATCGCACCGGCGGAGACCGCGGCGGAGGCGACGAAGGTCGCGCCGACGGCGGCCCACGCCAGCCGCGTCCGGAAGGCAGCCCCGGCGGCCAGGCAGGCGAGCGCGGCGGCCGCCAACGCAATGGCCAGCGACCCGTCGCCGACTCCGACGGCCTTCTCCAGGCGAAAGACGCCCATCAGGAACGGCGAGTCCTGCTTCGCGTCCCCGACGGTGTAGCCGGACAGCGGCACGCGCGCCGAGAGCGCGAGCAGGCCGACCGCACCGAGCGCGACCGCGAGCCGCGCGGGGCAGCCGCGTCGCAGCCAGAGCCAGAACGCCGGGAAGACGAGCGGCAGCAGCACCATCAGGTAGCGCTCCTGGAAGCGGTTCGAGCCGTTGGTCGCGTAAAGCGCGGCCTCCGCGAAGAGCCCGAGTAGCAGCCCGAGGCCCAGCGCCGCGAACGCACACTCCTCGCGTGACCGCGGGCGTGCCAGTGCATAGGCGATGCCCGCCACCGCGCCCGGCACGAGCGCGAAGCCGACGACGTAGGCGAGCAGCATCGCGTCCGTTCCGAGCCAGTGGGCGATCGCGCCGGGCTTCACGTGCAGATCGGCGACGCCCGAGTAGTAGCCGAGCAACCGCCGCGGCCCCAGCGCGGCCGCGAAGACGAGCGGCGCGGCGTAGAGGAGCACCGACAGCCGGAACCGCGTCCACACCCGGCGCGCCGACCCCCGTTCGACCACGAACCCGGCGGCGACGAAGGCGAGCGGCAGGAACACGTACTGGATCCGCGTGAAGGTCGCCAGCACCGCCAGTGCCGCGAACCCCAGCTGGGCGCCGTGGCTGGGCCGGGCGAGCGCGCAGACCCCGAGGTAGACGGCGCCGAGCACGAGCGGGTACGCGATCGCGTCGGCGAGGACGAAGGTCGAGAAGAAGAGGTCGGGCGAGGCGACGGTCAGTGCCGCCCCGGCGAGCGCGGCCCAGGCGCCGCCTCCGAGCCGGCGCACGAGCAGGTAGACCGGCACCGCCGCCAGCGACATGGCCAGCGCGTTCTCCGCCTGCGTGAGCCGGTACGCGAGACCGGGGTCGTTGGAGAACCAGAACGGCGCCGCGAGCATCGGCTCCAGCAGCGCCGGGAAGTGGGCGGATGAGCCGCGGATCAGCGGCCGCCCGCTCTCGGCAAGCGAGCGGGCGATGCCCGAGTAGATGTACTCGTCTGGAAAGTAGAGCGGCGTCGTGTGCCGTAGCGCGGCCGCGAAGCGGACGACGAAGCTCGCGGCCACGATCCCGAAGAGCAGCAGGCGTGCCGGGACCGTGGCCGCGCGCGCGACCGCGGCGGGGCGTGGTGCGGAGACGTCGACCGCCACGTGGTGGCTATCGGCAGCACCGGGGCATCCCTTGAAGGAGGGATACTTCGGCCGATGGCGGTCGCAGGGGTTGAGGTCTCGGGTGTCGCGTGGAAGAGCCGCTTGCGCGTGTCGGCGAGCCGTGGCGCCCAGCTGCTCGCAGCGTCGGGCTTCGCGTTGGCCCAGCCGCTCTTCGACCTGCTGGGCAAGAACGCCGAGTTTTTCGCAGCCCGGGGCTCCACCCCGGGGGACATCTTGCTCTTCGCGCTCGTCGTGACCTTCGTGCCGGCCCTCGTGCTGCTCGCCGCCGAGGTCGTCGTCGGCCTCATAAGCGAGCCCGCCGCCTCCGTGCTGCACCTGCTGTTCCTCGGCTTCCTCGGCGCCGTCTTCGGCGTCCAGGCGCTGAAGCGCTCCGGGGTCGAGGGGACGACGACGCTGATCGTGGGCGCCGTGCTGATCGGTGCCGCGGTCGCGCTCGCCGTGTGGCGTCTCGCCCCGGCGCGCTCGTTCCTCACGATCCTCGCCGCTGCGCCGTTCGTCTTCCTCGGTGTCTTCCTCTTCAACACGCCGGTCGAGCGGCTGGTCTTCCCCAACGCGCAGGCCCGCGCGGCTGCGGGCTACGTCCGGCACCCGACGCCTGTCGTCTTCCTGCTCCTCGACGAGTTCCCGACGATCTCGCTCGAGGACGAGAACGGCAACATCGACGCACATCGCTTCCCGAACTTCGCCCGCCTTGCGAAGAGCGCGCTCTGGTTCCGAAACATGACCACGGTCTCGAGCACGACCACAATCGCGGTGCCGGCGCTCGTGACCGGGCAGTTGCCGAAGAAGGGCTCGCTACCCGTCTACCAGGACCACCCGAACAACCTCTTCACCTTGCTCGGGAAGCGGTACCGCCTGAACGTGATCGAGACGCAAACCGCGCTCTGCCCGCCGAAGCTCTGCAAGCGCAAGAAGCCGAGCGCGCAGACGCGGCTGTCGTCGCTTTACTCGGACGCACGCACCGTCTACCTGCACCTGATCGCCCCGCCGGCGCTCGAGACCCGCCTGCCGGCGATCGACGAGTCGTGGAGCAACTTCGGCACCGACACGGGTAACCAGCTCGAAGGCCGCGTGAAGCCGCCGAAGGTGAATCTGAAG
>JBKPFI010000454.1:0-3200 GCA_046728775.1 Actinomycetota bacterium
GACTGAGCCGGCGCACCGCCCGCGCTCGCGCGGCTACAGTTGCCGCTGGTAGACGCGGAAGGTCCAGGTCGCAAACGCAGCGGTCACGACCGTCAGCCCTGCCAGCAGGGCGAGGTGCAGCCCAACGGACCCCCAGTCCGTCCCGGGCAGGACTACCTTCCGTGCCGCGACGACGCCCCAGTTGACGGGGTTGAACCGCGCCGTGACCTCCATCCAGTGCGGAGTCTGGTTGAGCGAGATCAGCGTCGAGGAGAGAAAGAACAGCGGCAGCCCGATGAAGTTCGCGATCGCGATCATGGTCGCCTCCTTGCGCGTGAGGAGTGCGATGCCCTGCGAGATCCCGGCGAATGCACTGTTCATCAGCGCCGCGGCGATCAGCACGATCGCCCACCCCGCCGCGCCGTAGTGCACGCGCACGCCGAGCGCGAGCGAGACGACGAGGATCACGATCCCCTGGATCACCGCCGTCAGCGCCGAGCGCACGATCTGCGAGACCACGAGCGAGACCCGGCTGACCGGCGTCGCGAGGAAGCGCGGGATCACATCGCGGTCGAGATCGCTCACCATTGCCATCCCGCTCCACGTCGCGCCGAAGAAGGCGTTCATGATCACGATCGCCGGTGTCAGGAAGGTGATGTACGAGGTCGTCCCGAACCCGCCGCCGGGAAGGTGCGTGACGCGCTTGAAGAGCTGTCCGTAAAGCAGCAGCCAGATCATCGGCTGCACGAGCAGGAGGACGATCCAGATCGGCTCACGCATCAGGTTTCGGGCCTGACGACCGACCATGAACCACGTATGGACGACGGCGTTCCTCACTCCCGAACGCCGGCGCCCGCCTCGTCCTCGGAGCTGAACTCCCGCCCGGTGTAGTGCAGGTAGACGTTGTCGAGGCTCGGACGGTGCATCGTCACCGCCTCGACGCCGACGCCGCGCCCGTCCAGGGCGGCAAGGATCGTCGGCACCGCGCGAGCGCCGTTCGCGACCCGGCTTCGCAACCTGCGGCCGTTGAGCGTCACCTCGCGCACCTCGTCGAGCGCGCGGACGACAGCCGCGGCGTTCTCCACCGCGCCGTCCGAGATCTCGACCTCGACCACCTCTCCCTCGAGGCTCTGCTTCAGCTCGTCCGGAGTCCCCTCGACGACGACCCGCCCGCGGCTGACGATTGCCAGCCGGTCGGCGAGCTGGTCTGCCTCCTCGAGGTAGTGCGTCGTCAGCAGGATCGTCAGCGATTCACGGTGCGCGAGCACGCCGAGCTCCTCCCACATCGCCGCCCGCGCCTCGGGATCGAGGCCTGTGGTCGGCTCGTCGAGGAAGAGCACTTCCGGCCGGTGCACGAGCCCGAGCGCGACGTCGAGCCGCCGCTTCATCCCTCCCGAGTCGCCCCGCACGACGCGATCGGCCGCGTGTGAAATCCCGACCAGCGCAAGGAGCTCGTCGACCCGCTCCCGCAGCCGGGCGCCCGGCAGGCCCTGGATGTGGCCTTGCAGCATCAGGTTCTCGCGGCCGGTCGCGTCGCGGTCGACGCCCGAGCTCTGCGGGACGTAGCCGATCGAGCGGCGAACCGCATCCGGCTCGCGGACGACGTCGTGACCGGCGACCTCGCCGCGGCCACCGTCGGGCTGCGTCAGGGTCGTCAGGACCTTGACGGTCGTCGACTTGCCGGCGCCGTTCGGGCCCAGCCGCGCGAAGACCTCCCCTGCACGAACGCGAAACGACACCCCCGCGAGCGCCTGAACGCTCCCGTAGCGCTTCTCGAGCCCCTCCGCGACCAGCGCGTCCACGGCGCCGAGTCTAGGCCGTCGTCAAAGCCGCGCGCAGGTACTCGCGCCGAGCCGTTGCGCGAGCTCCCTCGAGCGCTCGCGCGCCTCCGCCCGCCGGACGCGCTCGGCGGGCACCCGCGGGTCGCCGGCCGCGGCGACAAGCCACGCGTCGAGCTCGACCTCGTACCTACGCCACGCGATCAGCTGCGACTCGAGCGGCGTGCGCTTACCCTCCGGGGCGATCGCGCCCAGCGCGACGAGCGCGTCACGCTCGATCGCGATCCTTCGCCTCAGCTCCTCGGCCGGGCCGAGCTGCCGCGCGCGGAGCCGCCCCAACCGTGCATGCTCCCGTGCGCAGACGCGGTTCGCGGCGCCGGCCCAGTGCTGCCGGTGAACGATCGAGCCGGCGACGCCGGCCGTGATCACTCCGACGAGAACCGCGAACAGGACGCCAAGCGAAACGACCAGGCGCCGCCGACGACGACCGTCGGGGTGAAGCCAGGAGTAGCCGGGCAGCACGACTCGCGCCGGCGGGAGGCCCCACTCCGCGGCGAGCTCCCCGTTCGCCTCCCGCGCGGTGGCCAGCCTGCGCCGGAGCGCAGGTGCCCGCAGCCGCAGAAAGCCGAAGCCAAGTGCCGGGTAGAGCAAACTGGCGATCGGCCAGCTCCACGTAATGACCAGCTCGAAGACGGCGAGCAAGGCGAGCAGGAGGTGGAACGGGCGCAGGCGACCGCGCCGCGAGAGCCAGTCGAGCGAGGCGTCCGCATAGCCGACGCCCAACGCGGCCTCGCGGGGGTCGCTCACCGCGCGACCGCTCCGGACCGCCCGTGCCACGCGCCGTCGCACGGTCCGGTCGACGTCGAGCCAGCGACTCTCGGTCGGTGCTTCGCCGGCGGCCATCGACGCTGGCATCGGCAGCCGCTGTCCGCGGCTTGATTTCGGCCACGGCGGATAGGATCCGCCGCCGTGGACCTCTACGAGTACCAGGGCAAGGAGCTCTTCCGGCGCTTCGGGATCCCGACTTCCGAGGGCCGGCTGGCGACGACGTCCGCCGAGGCCCGATCGGCGGCCGGGGAGCTCGAGGGCCAGGTCGTGGTCAAGGCCCAGGTGCTGACCGGCGGCCGCGGCAAAGCGGGGGGCATCAAGCTTGCGGACGACCCCGACGACGCGGAGCGTAAAGCGGCCGAGATCCTCGGCCTCGACATCCGCGGCCACGTCGTGCGCAAGCTCTGGGTCGAGCGAGCCTCCGAGATCGCGAAGGAGTACTACCTCTCGGTGACCTTCGACCGCGGCGCCAAGAAGGCGCTCTTCATGCTCACGACCGAGGGCGGCATCGAGATCGAGGAGGTCGCGGCGACGAACCCCGATGCGCTCGCGCGCCTGCACGTCGATCCACTCGAGGGCTTCCAGCCCTACCAGGCCCGCCGCCTGGTCTACGGC
>JBKPFI010000109.1:0-4797 GCA_046728775.1 Actinomycetota bacterium
TACGTGCCGCAGATCTGGGAGCTCGGCCTCACGGTGCCTGACCCGGAGCTGCGCAAGGACGAGGAGAGCGGCCGCTGGCTCTATACGGAGCCCGACTGGGACGAGCTGAAGCACGTCGTCACCGGCCACGGGCCGCGGACCGAGGACCGGCTCGACCTCCGGCGCCGCGCTCGGGAGAACTCGGCCTGGGTGCGCTCGGTCGTGTTGGCCGAAGCAGCGTGATCTGGGAAGTCTTCCGGCAGGAGCGGAAAGGCCAGGCCTTCCAGCACGCGGGCTCGATCGAGGCGCCGAACAAGCGCTTCGCGGAGTGGTACGCGCGCGAGCAGTACGGCCGCCGCGGCGAGTCGGAGGCCTTGTGGGTCGTCGCGCGCGACTCGATCATGCGCATCGACGACTTCGTCGACGAGCTGAACCGCAACTACCACCGGGTCGACGGCTATCCGCTGAAGGAGAAGCTGAAGGAGGCGCGTGAGCGAGCGAGCCGAGCTGCTGCTGGCGGTCGCTGACGACGAGCTGATCCTCGGCTGGCGCGACTCGGAGTGGACGGGGATCGCGCCGTTCCTCGAGGAGGACGTCGCGTTCTCCTCGAGCGCCCAGAACGAGATCGGGCACGCGCGGGCGCTCTACGAGCTCGCGGCGCGCGACCTCGGCACGACCGCAGACGAGCTCGCCTTCGACCGCCCGCCCGAGGAGTATCGCTGCGCGCGGCTCGTCGAGCTGCGGCTGCCCGACTGGGAGCACACAATCGCCCGCCACGTCCTCTACGAGGAGGCGGACGCCAAGCGGCTCGAGGGGCTGAAGGCGTCGGACGACGACGAGGTCGCGGGGCTCGCGGCCAAGATCGACCGCGAGGAGGTCTACCACCGCCTGCACGCCGAGATGTGGTTCGAGCGGCTGAAGGACGAGCCGCGTTTCACCGAGGCGCTCGAGGAGCTGCGGCCGCTCGCCGACGCCGTCCTCGACCCGTCGCTGCGCGACGGCCACAGCGACGAGCTTGCGTCTCTCTGGGATGAGATGACGAGCGTTCGCCGCTCCCAGCCTGCGGGAACGACATGGTGAGGCAGCGAGTCCCGAAGCTGCTGGAGTGGGCGCGTCGGCTGCAGGCCATCGCGCAGACGGGCGTGGCGTACGGAGACCCATCGATCCACCACCGCGAGCGGTACGAGCAGGTGCGCAGGATCGCAGCGGAGATGGTCGCCTCCAACGGCGAGGTCGAGGCCGTTGATGCCGTGTTCGCCGGAGAGACGGGCCACGCCACGCCAAAGCTCGACGTGCGTGGTGTTGTGTTTCGGGGCGACGAGATCCTGCTCGTCCGGGAGGCAGAGGGATGGTCGCTTCCCGGAGGTTGGGCCGATGTCGGCGAGAGTCCGAGCGAGGCGACCGTACGCGAGGTACTCGAGGAGTCGGGGTACCGAACGCGTGCGGTGAAGCTGCTGGCCTTGCAAGACCGCGACAGGCAGGGTTATCCGCCACATGCGTGGCACGTCTGGAAAGCAGTCTTCCTCTGCGAGCTCCTCACCGGCGAGCAGAGTGGACTCGGCGCCGAGACGGAAGACGCGCGTTTCTTCGCGCGGCAGCGACTTCCGGCGAATCTCCGTGTCGGCGTTTCCACGCTTCGACTGATCGCGCGTTCCTTCGAGCACCGTGAGCATCCGGAATGGCCAACCGAGTTCGACTGACCGAAGACCAGGTCTGGGAGGCGCTGGCCGAGGTCCCGGACCCCGAGATCCCGGTGATCTCGGTCGTCGACCTCGGCGTCGTCCGCGACGTCCGGGTCGAGGAGGAGCGCGTCCACGTCGAGTTCACGCCGACCTTCCTCGGCTGCCCCGCCCTCGAGGCGATGCGCGCCCAGATGGCCGAGCGGATCGCGGAGCTCGGCGGCGAGCCGGAGGTGGAGGTCGTCCTCGACGACTCCTGGTCGACCGACCGCATCACGCCCGAAGGCCGCGAGAAGCTGCGGGCCGCCGGCTTCGCGCCGCCCGTGCCAAGGGCCTCCGAGCCGCCGCAGCTCGTGCAGCTACAGTCGAACGGCCTCCGCTGCCCCTACTGCGGGTCGCGCGACACCGCGCTCGAGAACATCTTCGGCCCCACGCCGTGCCGCTCGCTGCGCTACTGCCGCGACTGCAAGCAGCCGTTCGAGCAGTTCAAGACGATCTAACGGACCAGGCGTCGCAGGTTCCGGGGTGCGGAGCGCCGAGTCCGCCAGGAAGCTCACCGCGACGCCCAGCGCGCACTCGTTGTTCGAAATCGCGACGTGCGTCGCGTCGGGGATCGTGAGGAAGACGCTGTTCGGCCATGATTCTCGGCTCGTCGACGACGTCGCGCGATCCGAATCGCAAAAGCGGCCGTAGGATGCGCCAGATGCCGTGAAGGCACGGCAGGAAAGGGGGGCGAGCCGATGATCGTCTCGATCGTCGAGCGCGGCGAGACGCTGGCGCCGGCTCGCACATGCCTCGGAAAGGAGTGGACTCGATGACGAGAAGGCGACTTCAGCTTGCCGCTGCGGTCGTGTTCGTGCTCGGGCTGGCGGGAGCCTCGATCGCGCTCGCCTCGGACGGGGACAAGGGGCACGGAAAGCACGGCAAGAGCAACTTCCGGGCCAAGCTGACGGGCTTTCAGGAGACGCCGGCGATCGTCACGACGGGGCGCGGCAAGCTGCGGCTGTCGGTGACGGACTCCGAGATCACGTTCCGGCTCGACTACTCCGGGCTGTCCGGGCCGCCGCTCGTGGCGCACATCCACGTCGGCCAAAAGAGCGTGGCTGGGGCGGTCTCGGTGTTCTTCTGTGGCGGCGGGGGAAAGCCGGCCTGTCCGGCGTCCACGTCCGGAAGCGTCAGCGGGACGATCACGGCCGCCAACGTGATCGGGCCGGCAGCCCAAGGGGTTGACCCGGGCAATCTCGCCGCGCTGGAGACGGCGATCCGGGCGGGCGTTGCCTACGCGAACATGCACACGGCGAAGTACCCCGCCGGTGAGATCCGCGGCCAGATCAAGGGCGGCCACCGGGACGACGACGGCGGCCACGGCCACAGGTAATCCGCAGCGATCGAGCCGCCGGGGACTCGACGCTTCCCGGCGGCTCGATCCGCTCGACTAGCCCGCGACCGTCGCGCCCCATTCCTCCGGCGCGACGGCGCGCAGCGCCTGCCCGAAGTACCACACGTGGCCCTCTGGGTCGCGGGCGGTGAACCGCCGGTGGCCGTACTCCTGGTCGGCGGGCTCCTCGGTGATCGTCGCACCGGCCGCGCGCGCTCGTTCGCAGAGCGAGTCGACGCTCTCGTCGACCTCGACGTAGATGCCCACCGTCTCCGAGCCGAGCTCCTTCGGGTTGCGGTAGTTGTCGCCGGGGTCGCCCATGTAGATCACGCCGCCGTCCCCGATGTGCATCTCGGCATGGTTCACGTATCCCTGCTCGCCGGTGTAGCGAAGGCTCTCCCGGAACCCGAACGCGCGCGAGAGAAAGTCCAGCGCGCCCTCGCAGTCCTGGTAGAGCAGGTAGGGCGTGACAACTTGCATCAGCTTCTCTCCTTCCGTCGTCGTTGCAGCTCGACGCCGAGGGCGTCGAGCCGGTTCGTCCAGAACGAGCGGTAGCGGGCCAGCCACTCGTCGAGCTCCTCCAGTGGGCCCGGGTCGAGCGAGTAGAACCGAAGGCGGCCGTCCTCGCGAGCGCGTACGAGCCCCTGCTCACGCAGGACGCGCAGGTGCCGCGAGACCCCCGGGCGGCTCGTCTCGAACTGCGCGGCGATCTCGCCCGCGCTCCGCTCTCCGGAGGCGAGCAGCTCGACGATCGTGCGGCGGGTCGGGTCGGCGAGAGCCTCGAGCGCCTTCACCAGCGCGCCTCCAACGGCAGCCGATCCAGCACGCCGCCCCAGAACTGGAGCGCTCCCATTCCGAGGCGGGCCTCGAGGCGCGCATGGTCGAGGACGAGAATCGTGCCGTCGCCGTCGGCCCCGAGCTCGATCCTCACGACCGACGGGTCCTCGCCCGGCGGTTGCCAGTCCAGCTCCAGGACGCGGCCGGGCTCGACCGCCGCCGGGCGGACCTCGAAGCCCGGCCGCAGCCACCTCGCGAGCGACGCCGGCTCGGTGAGCGCCCTCCACACCTCGGCCGGCGAATCGGCGTAGCGCCGCGTGAGCCTGACCGAGCATCGAGCCTCCATCGGCGAGAAGCGTAACCCATCTGTTACGCATTCGCCAACGAGTGGCCGCCGTCCTGCTCAGCGGTAGCCCTGAGCTACTCCTGGATGCCGACGTTGAAGCTGGGGTACCGCCCGGTGAGCAGCATCACGTAGCCGTAGGTCTGCGACTCGATCCGGATCGCCAGCGCAGCGAAGTTGCGGAGACCCTCGGGAACGCGACCCATGACGAGCGCGACGAACCAGCTGAAGACCGCCAGTACCTGGTTCAGCTGCGAGAGGATGTACGAGACCACGAGCGCCGGGATCGCGAGGATGAACCGGAAGAAGACCGTCAGCCGGTTCTGCTGCTCGGGCGGATCGACCTCGAGGTCGATCGGGTACGTCCCGAGCTTGCCGGTGAAGGCCGGGAACGGGTCGGCGACCAGGAGCGTGTACGCCCGCACGTGCGTGAGGTAGCGCAGGTACGTGGCGAGGAAGGTGTGCAGGCCGTCGGGCGAGCGCCCCATGAACAGGGTCGCGAACCAGTTCACGACCCACGCGAGGACGGCGATCACGCCCCAGAGCGTCAGCCAGAGGAAGTGCGGGATCGCGAGGATGAGGCGGAAGAAGACGGTCAACCGGTTCCGCTGCAGGTCGTCGTTGACGATCAGGCGGATCGG
>JBKPFI010000290.1:0-1805 GCA_046728775.1 Actinomycetota bacterium
GCTCCGGGCGGGTCTCCGGCGGCGGCAGCGGCTCCGCGATCGCCGCCGCCGACGCGCAGACGAGCCCGCCGGCGGCGAGCACGTTCAGCGCTCGCGCCCGTTAGCCCACGAGGTGCGGCGGCGGCTCGAGCCCTGATCCCCAGCGAACGCCCCGGCTCGGCAGCAGCGCGACCCGCTCGTCGCCGAGGAACCAGCGCGCCCCCTCGGCGGCGTCGCGCGCGTCGGCGTCCTCGGGCAGCAGCACGACGAGCGCCCTCCCGAGGCGCTCATGCAGCGCGGCGAGCAACAGCGGCAGGGCAGGCTCGGAGACGCGGGCAGGCGCGGGCAGCGCCCGCGCGTACGCCTCGAGGCGCTCGTGCTCGAGCAGCTGCTCGACGAGCGGGTGAAGGACTGGTCGTGTCGTCTCGCGCAGGTCCATGACGAAAGACGGAACCGGCGGTTCCGCGCCCTCATCGTAGCCCGCTGCTGCGATCATCCTGAACGGGTCATGGCGACGGCGATCAGGGCATCGACGGGGGCAGCCATCCTTCTGCTGCTCGCGACCGCCTGCGGCGGCAGCGGCGGCGGCAGCGAGACGACGCGCGTCCAGCCGTCGGAGCGCCATCTCGTCTACATCCGGGGCGGAAGCCCGGCAGCCGCAACCGTCTGGATCGCGGACGTCGACGGGGCCCATCCGCGGCGGCTCGCGGCCGGCGCCACCGGCGTCCTCTCGCCCGACGGGCGCACCGTCGCCGTCGCGCGGCCCGGTCACGGGATCTTCCTCGTCTCGAGCGACGGCAAGCAGGTGCGGCGCCTGACGGCCCGGCGCCTGCAGCCCCGCGGCTGGTCACCGGACGGCGAGACGCTGATCGCGACCGCCCAAAACTCCCGCTTCGTCACCCAGCTAATCGCGCTCGACCGCCGCTCCGGGAGCTCGCGCGTGATCGCGCGCGGCTCGCTCTACGGCTTCGCGTTCTCGCCGAAAGGCGACGAGCTCGTCTACTCGCGCGCGCCCGAGACGACGATCGAAGGGATCTGCGGCGACCAGTTCGACCTCTACGTGACGAAGCTCGCGGGCGGCAAGGCCACGCGCATCACCCACGACGGGCTCAGCGGCTTTCCGGCCTGGGGACCGTCGAGCATCGCGTTCGCTCGCTTCCCCGCGAGCGGCGACCTCTCCGACTGCGCGGCGCCCGGCGTCTGGACGATCGACCCGGACGGCTCGAACGAGCATGCCGTGATCCGGCGCGCCCCGCCGTCGATCACCCTCGCGGGCTACTACGGCTTCCAGCCGCTCGCATGGCTCGACGCGACGCGCGTGCTCATCGGCCTCCGCACCGAGTCGGGGACCGAGGGCGCGATCCTCGACACGAAGTCCGCGAAGCTGCGCCGGCTCGGCGACTACGCCGACCTCGCTTCGAACGACGGCCGCTTCTCGGTTGGCAGCGGCGGCGAGCAGCAGCTGATCCTCTCCGTCCTGCGGCTGAGCGACGGGCATCGCGTCCTGCTGCGCAAGAACGCCTGCTGCCCGAGCTGGAACCGCTGAGTGGCCATCTCGACAGCTCCACGCCAGTCGAGCTGACTCGGCGGTGGTCGTAGCTCGCGCTCAGTAGGCTGAATCCGTGCGCGGGCGAGAGCGCTTCGGGCCCCTGACGGAGCGGCCCTTCCGGTTGCTGTGGCTCGGACGGACCGGCTCGACCCTGGGCGACTCGCTGGTCGCGGTGGCGCTCGCGTTTGCCGTCCTGCGAATCGGCGGCAGCGCGTCGGACCTCGGGCTCGTGCTCGCCGCGTACACGATCGGCCGCGCATCCTTTGTCGCCATCGGC
>JBKPFI010000048.1:0-10410 GCA_046728775.1 Actinomycetota bacterium
CTATGGCTGGGCCGACCACTACATTTTCGGCCGCACGCAGGAGATCGTCACGTCTGTACGCCGAGCGGCCAAGGGGCGACCGAGTGAGGTCGCACGTCCTCGGAAGCAACATCAAGTCATGCTCTTGGACGTCGACCCCGAGGACGATTCATTTGCTAACGAGAATCGACGCCGCGGATGGCCCGCGCGTCTTAGCTATCGCGGCGTTGAGCACGACTACGTTGCGATACCGGTCGGCGAGCCCGAGCCCGAGCTGCTCAGGCGAATCGATGAAGCGGTCGAACGACGGGCTCGCAAGCTCCTTGGGGTTGGCGATGACGTGCCGCTCCCCGGTGGCGCGCGAATAAACGCCCTCCATCCTGCCGAGGTCGACGATGTATGAGCGGTTCGAAGAGGGCCGGGCGGCGAGCCGAACGCCTAGGACGCTTCCCATGACCCGGCCGCAGTCTGAGGCTACGTCAGCAGACCGCTTCCGTCGAGATGGCCGGCGGCCAGGCGAGAGCCAGCCTCTTCGCAGGCTTGAGAAGATTGCTCATCCAATCCGAGGAGGGACCCGATGAAGGTCTGCGCCCTGTTGGTCGCGCTGCTCGCGCTTCTGTCGGCGCCCGCCGCCGCCGCACCCACGAGCTCGAGTAGTTGCCGAAGCCAGCTCACGAAGCTGCAGCGCCAGAGCCGCGCGCTCAAGCAGAAGGTCCGCAAGCTGACGGCGCAGCGCGACCAGCTTGCCGCCAAGCTCGCCGTGGCGCAGCAGGGAGTCTCGAGCACGCTCTCGACGATGACCCCGGCGCAGATCTGGCCGCTCTTCACGAACCCGATCGCGCGCCTCTTCGTCACCCCGCAGTGGTCGAACAGCTACTTCTCGAGCGGCCCCGATTACGAGTCCTGGACCTTCACCCGCTGCGGCTTCTGCGTTTAGTCAAGAACAACGGGCGCGCCGGTTTCAGCGACGCGCCCGTTTCCGTTCGGCTCTTGCCGCTGGGGTCGGAAAGAGCGGGAGCCGAGCCGCCTCCTCTCCCCGGTGCCCCAAACCGCTCGGCTCCCCCTCATACAGATCCCGCTGCGACTCAGATTCCTGTGTCGAGCGCGCCGCATCGGGCGAGTGAAATCGCCGCTGTTTGCGATCTTGTTGGCGCCAGGTTAGCGCTACGCTCGTGTAGATCGTTGCCAGGTGGTACGGTCGAGGAAGCGTCCGGGGCTAAGGCGGCCCAGCCCCGGAAACGCCGCCGATCTTCTCCGCTCTCCCCCCGGAGCCCGCAGAGGCTCCTGCCGCAGGAGGTCGCGCCTCGGACGCTCATTCCGGAGAGCCCTCTCAAGCCGCCCGTGGCTCCTCGACGAGCGACTCGTGGAGCTCGCCACGCGTGAGCGCCTCGAGCAGCGCCCCGTCCGGCGGCTGCACGCGAACCTCGTTCACCCGGACGCCGTTCGAGGGCCGTGAGAGCGCCAGCCGGGCGAGGTAGTCCTCGAAGCGCTGTGCACGGGCGCTACGGACCGCGTAGGCGCCGACCACGTAGAGCCGGTGCCCGACCGGCATCGTCGCGTAGACGGGAGCCGTGATCTCGACCGTGCCATCGTCGAGGAGCCTCGAGCTCACGGCCTCATCGGCGCGCGGCCGGCCCGGCAACACTCGGGCCGGCCGCGCAGCCTCTTGCCATGCCGCAGTCGACTGCCCCCGGAGGGTGCGGCAAGCTCATGACCAGGCCGCCATCGCCGAGGCTAGGTCCGCGCTGAAGCTGCCGGTCTTTTGGACCGCCCGGTAATCGGTGGTCGTGAGGAATTTCCGGTAGACGGCCGAGTGCAGACCGGTGCCGCCGCCGCGCGCCTGCGGAAAGGCCGGCGAGATGTGTACGCGCTTGAGGCCGTTCGCGTAGTCGTCGCCCACGATCGTTGTGTCGAACTCGGCGAGGCCGGTGCTTACCCCGATCGCCGCGCAAGCAGCCGTGAAGTCGCTGCCGTGCGTCGACAGCCAAAGCCTCAGGGCGCCCTCGAGCTCGATGGCCCACGGTGTCCAGGTCCTGAACCGCCGTACGCCGTCCGGCGGGACGTAGGTTGTGCCGGCGTCGGCCTTCGTCGAAACAAGAGTGCTGAACGTGTTGAAGGTCGCGTCCGGGATCGTCGCGTTGCAGCCCATGCCGCTCCATTGGTGAAAGCTGAGATACGCCACCGCTAGACCAACTGCAGGAGGTCGAGGACGGCGTTCCCGGCCGCGGAGCTCGCCCATTTGAGCTGGTGGCCGGAATGGGAGTAGTAGCCGCAGGGAAGCAGGGCTGGTTGCGCACTGACCGCGATCGCTATCCCGTTCGAGGAGCTCGGCGTGCTGCCGTTGAAGCTCAGGAAGCCGGGGTTGGTCTTGGCGGCGCAGACGATCGCCGAGCAGTTGGGCTCGAGCGTGATCGTTTTTACGTCAGCCGTTCCTGTACTGGTCGTCTGCGTGTGCGCGTTCTGCGCGGGCAGTGTCCAGATCTTAGGCACCCTTGGCCGCCTTCTTTCTTGCCGGCTTCGGCTTGTCCAGCACGCGGGCGGTGAACGTGCGCGGCTTGCCCACCCGCACCTTCTCGCCGTTCGCCCAGCCGTAGACGCTGTTGTCGATCTCGACTTCCTTGTACGCGGCCGCCGGCGTCGGCGCGATCGGCTGCTGGTGCTCGCTTACCTCGAGCGAGACGATGTCCGAGAGCCAGTGCCGGGCCGGGAGATCGGGATCTCCGTCGCGAACGTGGAACTCCACGTAGGCGGCACGGTCGGCGAGGTCGTAGACGTGCTCGTCGCCGCTGAGGGTGTGCACGACGACCCTCACGACGCGCCCCGGAAGTGCAACTTGGCCGCGGCCTTCATGTCGTCGATCGCCTGCTGATCGCGGACCATCTGGACGGCCCGCTGCGCGATCGCGGGCATGTTGGCCTCAAGTAGAGGCACGATCTGCTCGCTCCCCGCGCCCTGGTTCAGCAGGCCGGTTGCGAGCTCGCCGGCGAGGTCGTGCATCGCCAGCGCGGCCGCTTCCGTGAAGGCCGGCGCGTACTCGCCCATGCCGGCCAACTGTCCGTGCGTGGCCGCGTTGATCGTCCCCTCCAACGCTCCGTAGGCCTCTTGCATGTTCGCCACGTCGGCGGCCATGTCCGTTGCGCTCTGCCCGGCCAGGTGCGCTGCCCACTCCGCCCGGTGTTCGGCGAGGTCGGAGTTGTCGCCGAGCTTCTGCGAGTCGCGCCACTCGAGGTAACGCTCCATCTCCTCTTCGTAGTCCGCATCGACAGCGTGCTGCGGAGCTTCGCAAACCCGCGCGCGCGATTTCGTCGCGATGGGTGCCGGCGAGCAAGATGATGCGGCTTACGCTGCGCGACCCGGCCCGCAGTCAGGCTACGCCGCGAGCTCGCCGTCGCCTAGTCGCTCTTTCGGCCATGGCCCGAAGAGCCTGCGCGGCGTCGGACTGGCCGTAGCCTGGAAGCGCCGCAAGGCAGGAAGCTGCCAGTGCGGCCTCGTCGATCGTCGTCTCGGGGTGCTCCTCGAGGTAGCGCAACAGCCAGCGCGCGGCAACGCGCGGATGCCGGCGCGGGTCCTTACGCGCGATCAGGACCGTTAGCTCGAGCGCATCGGTGAGGCTGACCCGAAGGAGCTCCCTCGCCGTCGCCTCAGCGATGGTCACGTTGCCGCACTCGAGCGCTCACCGGAAGACGGCCCGCGGGTGTCCTGACGACGTCGACGCTCCTCCTCCTCCGGGGCCAGCCGGCTCGGCGAGTCTAACCCGTCGGCGGCGGCAGCTCCGGTCACAAGGAGGAGGGCAGCCGCTGCTTCAACTCGGCCAGCTCTGCCTCGAGCCTTGTTAGCGCCGCCAGGATCTCGCCAGTCTCGTCGCCACGCTCGGTCTTGACGAAGCGGGAGGCAATCGTGGCCGTGAGCACCGAGAGGAAGCCGATCCCGAACAGCATCACCACCATGGCGATGATCCGCCCCTCGACGGTCTTCGGATAGACGTCGCCGTAGCCCACCGTCGTCACGGTCACAACAGCCCACCAGATGCCGTCCCAGGTCGAGGGAAAGTCGCCACTGTCGACGAGTGATTCGACCGCGCCGGCGATCACGACCACGAGCAGAGTGAGGAGTGCAGCGAACCGGAACGCGGTCCCGCTCGTGAGCGCCCGCTCTCGCTGCAGTAGCCGCGTGAGGATGGCGCCAAGGCGGAGCAGGCGGAGCAGGCGAGCTAGTCGAACGAGCCGCAGCGACGAGAGGAACGCACCAAAGGCCGGCGTCGTCACGCCCACGATCACGGCATCGAGCCAGTGCGCGCGGAGCGCCGCTGCCTTCCTAGGCGCGACGGCGAGGATGAACACGAACTCGACTGCGAAGACAAGCCAGATCAGCCAGTTGGCCGCGAGGGCGACGTCCTTCCCAACGGTCGGAGGTCGCCTCCGCCTCGATCACGAAGACTGGGATCAGCGCCAAGGTCGCAGCGAGTACGACCGGTTCGAAGCGGTGCTCTACTCGACCGGAGTCAAGCTGCCTCCACACGTCCCGGTCACTTCGATCCTGAATCGCAGCCACCTGCCGTCAAGCGTCCGTAGTGGCTGCACGTATGCCTTGGGTCAGGTGGCGCTAGGGGTATGACCCACTTGAGTCATAGACCACACCTGATCGCCTTCGTCTTAAGGGAAGAGCCAGGCGTCCCGGCCCTGCTTGTTCTGGGCGCACGAAGACCCCGGCGCCTGGCTCAACTAACGCAGGGACCTAGGTCTCGCAGCCGACGCCGTTGTGGTTGCCGTCGAAGTGGTGCGGGTCCGGGTTGGCGACGTCCCAGCGCACACGGAAGTTGCGGTAGGGGATGTCCCCGCAGTCGAGGTCCGGTGGGGGCGGCGGGATACAGACGGTCGCATAGGAGGCCGCGCACTTCCCGCCCGCGGCTGGCGGAGGAGGCGGCGGCGGTGCCCCCACCTTCGACAGGCAGGCGAAGCCGAGGACGGGATGCAGCTCGATCCCATTCCGGGCGACCCCGGTTTGGCCGTGGAGGTAGTCGAAGAAGGCAACCCCGACGACACGGGCCCTAGTGCAGACCCGCGCAACACTCCGCGCTGCGGCCATCTGCTTGCGCCGCGTGGCGGTCGCTCCCTTGGTGCAGAGCGACGAGGGGGTCTCGGCGATCATCGTGCGCGAGCCGCTGCCCAGAACGAGGTGGTAGTCGAGATCGGCCTCGGTCCGGTCGAGCGTGACTCTGGCGATGACGCTGAAGATCTGGCGTTCCCGCAGAAGCCGACGCCTGGGCGGAAGGTAGAGCGGTCGGCGAAGACTCGTCAGGTGTGCGACCGTGGTCGCCCGGGCCCGCAGCAGGAGCGGCCGGTCCTTCAGCGTCTTGATGTTCCAGCGCTCGACGTCGCAGGCGAGCTCGGTCGCGACGCTGGCCGGGATCTGGCGCGGGGCGGGTGCGGCCACCCGGGCCGCAGCGGCGCTGGCGACGGCGATCAGCAGGACGACCGAGGCCCGTTTCACAAATCTAGCTCAGCATGCCTGTCGGCGGTCTCTCCGCTTTCAGCCCTGCGTGCCGGCTAGTGCTTCTCGCAGGCGACGCCGTCCTTGTCGGCATCAAGTCTTCGGTTGTAGCGCATGGCGATCTTGTAGAGCCGAGTGCTGCGCTTGAAGTTGGTCACGGCGTTGGTGCCGCTTCGCGTGTGATCGCGTGCGTACAACTTGCCCACTCCGTGGGGGTACTTCGTGTGGACGTGGGTGCAGTTCTGCCAGAGGTAAGGAACTGCGGCCGGCGCAGCCCCCAGACCAGGGGCAAGCGCGAGCGATACGAGAACGACGGCGCCAGCGACAAAGAGGACTAGCTTCTTCATGGTCTGTTCCTCGGCTAACTACGTCCGGCGCTTGAGCCTCGTCGGAGGATCGGCTGGCGCACATCCGGCATTAGCTGGGGACGCTGGGTCTTGTGCCCCGCAGCTAACGAACGGCCAAACCGTCAGTCTGTAGGGACGTCGAGGACCGGCGTTTCACGGCGACGGAGCTCGCCCCGCCTGGCCGGGTGAGCCGCGGCCGCGCCGCGGCGACTCCGCGAAGTCCCTTGAAGGTGCCAGCGATCGACGTACGGGAATGAGAACGAGCGACGCCAGGCGCCGCGACCACGCGCGTCATCCTGAGCCGAAACGCGGTTCCTGTTTCAGGCGTGAGCGTCAGGATGAGGCGGCGACGCGCAGGCAGCGATGACGGCCTCGCCCGATACTCGATCCGCGCCTGTACGCCGACCACCGGCGAGCGAGGGGTGACAACTATGCGCCCTCTCGTCGGCGCCGGAGAAGCGACGGCCACAGAGGCGACTGCGGCCCCCACGATCACCCCGCAAACGACGCGAACCACTCCTTGAGGACGATACGTCGGTTCTGCTCTCAGGCCAGAACGAGGTAGCGGTCGAGCTGGTGGACGGTTGGTGCGACGGGAGCCCTCAGGTGACATTCGCGAACACTGGCCAGCAAGCATCAATACTCCTTCCGATGAAGTGGTTGCGCTACCTCCTCGACTCTTTGATCACACTGGCCGTGGGAGTCGGCGCCGCTTATGCACTCGGAGCGCTATTCGTTTGGCTGTGGGCGCCGGCTCCGACGCCCGAGAATTCGAGTCCACCTCCGGAGGCGTTCTTGTTCTTGTATGGAGCGTTGATCGGGCTCTTTGCGACGGGCGTCGCGCGGGTCTTGCTCGGGCAGCTTTGGCTACGGCGCCGACGCCCGCTCGGGTGACATTCCCGCCAACCCGCCCCGGCAACGTTCCATTCGGCCCGGACAGCCGTGCAGGCTGCAGGCGCCTCTCGCCCGCGCCGCCCTACCCGTCCGGCCGCATTACGTCGTAGCCGCTCCAGTACTTGATCAAGGCCGGATCGGTCTTCTCCGCGGGCCAGAGCTGGAGGCGATAGCTCTCGTGCCCCTCGATCTCGCCGACGCCAGCCACGTAGCCCCGTCCGCGAGATGCTTCTTGCCTCAGGCGCGGGTCATCTGGTCGATGCAGACGGTGACCGCGAGGATGAGTGCTTCGTCTTGGCCAGGTGCGATCTCGATCCCATAGGTGTCCCTGATCCGGAACCAGCGCTTCGACACCTCGGCCACGTTGTCCCCGCCGCGCTCGATCTTGTACTCGTGGTCGACGATGTTCCCCCTCGCCTCCATGTCCTCGCCGCCCTCGATCCCGATCGAAAAACGGTCGCGCAACGGCGTGATCATGGCCTTCTTGACCGTCGCCACGGTCTGGCCGCCGCGCTCGACCTCCATCGTGTCACGGACGCGCAGCTTCTTTTCCTGGACCGTGAAGAGCTCGCCGCCGGAGGTGTCCTCGAGCACGAGCGTGTCGCGAATCCGCAGCGCCTTCCCGTCGACCTTGAACGCATGCTCGCCGTCCTCGTTCTCGATCCAGTAGTCGTCGCCGATCGAGAACAGCTTCTCGCGCATCCGGTATTTGGTGCCGCCGTCGTCGCGGCGGCCGCGTAGCAGCGGCATGTCGTCCTCCTTGTCGGTTGGCGAATCGGTTCGCTCCTCCGCCCTGGCCCGCAGGCCGGACGACCCTACCCATACCTCAACGTTCGCCTGCAGATCGACCCGGCCGTTTCCTCCATCTGCCCAGGGATAGAAGCTTTAGCTGCCGTGTCACACCTGCAGCTCCAGACGGGGTTGCGTTCTCGCCATTCCTGCACTGAATAGGAGGCAGAGCTGCGCCCAGAAGCGGGGAGAGAAGAAGGACTTCTGGGCGCAGTTCAAGTCTGCCGAGCTTCGTTTCCAGTGTCACGTCTACGTTCTGCCCTCATGCAACCTCGAGATAGTCACGGAGACCTGGCGCAAGCGTGCGCATCGTGTCGAGCGCTCTCACCTCGAGCTGGCGAGCCCGCTCACCTGTCACCCCCAACTCCTTCCCGACCTCGACGCGCGAGCGCGGGGTTTGTCCCGAGAGACCGAAGCGCAGTTCAAGTACGAGGCGGAGGCGATTGTCGAGCGAGTTGAGGATGGTCGCGATCTCCTCTCGTAGCAAGTGCTCGGCGATGGTCGCCTCCGGACGGCTTGACGTCGTGTCCTCGAGCAGCTCGCCGCGGGCTCCTTGCCCCCCTTCCGAGGGAGACTCGAGACTGAGTGGGTGCTGTTCGTAGTCGAGGAGCTCTGCGACGCGGTGCGCGTCGAGCCCTGTCTGGGTGGCGATCTCGCAGAGTAAGGGCTCACGATTCAGGCGCTGCAGGAGCATCTCACGCGACCTCCGAACTGCCCGCATTAGCCTCCAGACGTGGATTGGCACCCGAACCACACGCGCATCTTGCACCGCCGCGCTTTCGAGTGCCCGCCTGATCGACTGGGTGGCGTATGTTGAGAACCTGAAACCCAGCCGGTGGTCGAACTTCTCGACCGCTCGCGTGAGCGCGAGGTTCCCTTCCTGGATGAGGTCGAGCTGCGGAACGTCGCGACGCGCGTACTGCCGGGCGATCCAGACGACGAGACGCAGGTTGGCCTCGATCAGAAGCTGTTTCGCACGCTGGTCGCCGGCGTCCCTGCGACGGAAGAGCTCGTACTCCTCGGCCGGGGAGAGAAGCGGCACCCGTCCGACTCCGCGGGCGTAAAGGGTGAGCGAATCCTCCAGCTCGGAGCCCGAGCCATCGTCGCTTGCTGTGCTGGCGTTAGTCCGACCAAACCGTCGATCTTCAAGGTCGATGCTGATTTGAAGGCCTCCTTTCGCACTCGAGCTCGTCCCGAGGCGGGGGCAGCCGAAGCGCCCCGCACATGCGGGTGGGCGGGCCGTTAGGCCTTAGCCAGGACGCTCGAGCGAAAAGACGAGGAGCAACGCGCGCCGGCGTCGCTCAAGAGGCGTCGCGAGACGCCTGCCCTCAGGAGGGGTGAGGCTCAGCAGGGCCTCGGTCAAACCTAGGACGGCCCCGCTGTGAAAGCCTGAGCCTCCCGAGCTACTGAACCCCAGCAGGGAACCGGGAGCGCTTGGCCCCTGAGGCTGATGATCCGGAGCCGGTGGGCGAGGTGAGCTTGGTCGCTGCGCGCCATTCGGCCGACCGCTTCCTTCTCCCGACCTGGCGCCTGGCTGCCCGGCCTTCGTCGCCTCCCGAGGAGGGCACCGACCGAAGAGAACCCGCTCGGAGTCGGAAGGCGCTCTCGTTAGCGGGGCCAAGCCGCAGACGACGATGACCCGACAATCGAACGCCCGGCGGATCAGGCCGACCGCGCCGGTCTCGGGCGCGGGGCGGAAGGTCGGCACGAGCGGCTCGATTGTCGCTTCGTCGCGGTCGGCCGGGGCCGGTGGGCTCGCCGGAGGCGCCGACTCCGTGCTGCCAGTGGCGGCAGACGACGGCGCTGCCACTACCGGGGGAGCGCCCGCGCTTGAGGGGGCCGAAGTGTCCGTCGAAGCGCCTGCATCCGTTGAGGCGCTCGCTGCTCCATTTGTGCTGTCCGGTGCCTGCCCCTCGGAGCCGCCGGGCGTATCTGAGGGAGTGGCGACAGCGGTATCTGTCGGAGCGCCGGAGGTCTCGGTGGCCTCCGTCGTCGCGCCGGAGGTGGTGGTCGAGCCCGAGGACGATGCCGCGTCGTCCGAGGTCGTCGGCGGAGAATCTTCGGCTCGGGCTGTGGCGATAAACGCCGAGGCGCAAAGGAAAGCCGCGACGAGGGCTGCCGTCCACCCGAGAACCCCCGGCGATCGGTGCCCTTCACAACGAGGCAGCTGGATGCTCAGAACGACGACCCAGCTCCCCTCATCAACGCTCTCCTCACGATGGCCTGCGTCTGCTTGGAACTTCCGACTATCGTACTCGACACCGAGACGCAAGCCCCCGCAACGCGGCTCCACCTTCGCAACCGCCTTCAGTTCGATCGAGCCCGGGCGGAGATCGACCGCGCGAGCCATGTTTTCTTTTACGTCGGGAGCTCCGAGGTGACCTGCGTCGCGGCGGCGGCGAGGCCTGATTTGTTCAAGGCTAGGCAGACGCCTCGGTGGCATCCCCGTACTGCTCCCAAAGCCTCGGGTGGGCGACCCTCGGCTGAACACGTTGGCCTCGCCACCCTCGATGCCGCGCCTCTCTTCCCCCGGAAGTCGCCGCGCTGCTGCCGGGCACGCCAGAGCGAAGCGTCCGGATCGCCGGAATCACGGGATTGACACCTTCGCTGTGTAGAGGTCGAGCTGGTGCAGCGTTCCGTCCGGTTTGTCGCCGGTGCTGTTCGAGTTGTCCGACCACGCCGGCCAGAACGAGCCGGCGACGAATGCGGCGTGCGTGTAGTCGCCGACGTCGAAGAAGCTGTTCGCGTCGATCGCATTCGAGGTTCCCTGGCTGACGCGGAAGTTGGGCGCGAAGGTAGCCCCGCCGTTCGTGGAGGACGTGGCCCAGATCTGGAAGTCGTCGTTCGGGACTCCGTCGGTGTCTCCGCTCCCGCCGGTTCCGAGGTCGTTCCGGGTGTCGTACCAGGAGAC
>JBKPFI010000213.1:0-3355 GCA_046728775.1 Actinomycetota bacterium
CCCCGGGCCGAGGTAGTACCTGATGCAGCCCAGCGCGACGAGCATGTAGACGAGGATCACGACCGGCACTGCCATCGTCGCGATCATCGCGAACCCGGTCAGCGGCCCCCATCTCCAGCCGAAGAGCACCCCGAGCACGAGAGCGAAGATCGTCATCCAGATGATCGCGACGTTCGGCGTCTTGAACTGGGGATGCGTACGGGCGAGCGGGCGCGGCGCGAGACCGTTCCGGGCAGCGCGTAGAAGACGCGCGTGGCAGCGTTGACGGCGGCGTTGGAGTTCGCCGCGATCGAGTTACAGATGGCCAGGAAGACGAGGATCCAGCCCGTGCTCCAGAAGACCTTGCCCAGGTTACGCCACGGATCGGCCCCGGTCGCCTGCTTGACGAAGTTATCGAACCCGGCGCCGAACACCCACGCGTACGAGCAGAGCACGTAGAAGATCCCGATCAGGATCGCCGACCCCACGACCGCCCGCGGGACCGTCCGCCTCGGATGTTTGGCCTCCTCGCCCAGAGGCGCAGCCGCCTCGAACCCGATGAAGGCGAGGATCGCGAACACCATCCCCTTGAAGACGCCGCTCCAGTCGCCGACCGCGTGATTCGGGTTGAAGGGCTGGGCGTTGAGGTCGCCGGCGTTCGAGATGAGCATCCAGATCGCAAGGCCTCCGAAGATCGCGATCTCGAACGCACCGAGGATCACTCCGGCGGCCGTCGAGAGCCGGATGTCGCGGTAGGTGAGCGCGAGGACGAAGGCGGCCATCAGCACGAACCAGATCCACCATTGCCCCGTGTAGTGCCAGCCGGCCTCGGTTTGGAAGACGTCGGTCATCGCCCAGCCGAACTCCAGGTAGAGGAACGGCGCCACGAGCGGCTCGAAGCCGATGAAGAGCCACGCGACCAGGAAACCCGCACCCGGGCCGAGGCTGCGGGCGACGTAGGTGTACATGCCGCCCGCCGACGGGAAGAGCTTCGCGAGCTGTCCGATCGCGGTCGCCGCACAGATGCAGGCGATCAGCGCGAGGCCGACGGACAGCGGCAGGGCCTGCCGCGCGTCCGGTACGGAGATGTAGATCGAGTACGCGACGGCTGCGGCGGGCGCCATGTGCGTGATCGACTGGAACAGAACCTGCGGCAGGCCGATCGAGTGCTCGCGCAGGTGGTCGAAACGACGAGGCGCGCCAGCAGTCGCGGCTTCCATCGAGATCCTCCTTCGTCGGTTCGTGCTGCGCGCGCGAGTCTGCCACGGCTGGCCCGAGCGCGGCGCGGCTACAATGGCCGGCCCCGGGGGTGTGCCCGAGCGGCCAAAGGGAACGGGCTGTAAACCCGTCGGCTCAGCCTACGGAGGTTCGAATCCTCCCGCCCCCACTCCACTTAAGGACTCAAACGTCTTGGCCGCACTTTGCGAAGATTCGGTCGCGGACTCGTTGCCGTTGACGGCAACGTCGTCCCAGGAGAGCGAGCGCACGCGCTCCATCGCGGTCGCCTTGTCGAACTTGCGGAGGTAGACCTGCGTCGTCGCGATGCTGCGATGCCCGAGGAGTTCCTTGAATGCCTCTACATCACCCGGATGGAGCGAGAGGTAGTACGCCGCGAATGCGGCTCGGAGCGCGTGCACGTGGGCATCGACGCCTGCACGAGCGGCGACGCGCTTGACGAGCCGCCAGATCACCCGGGTGTAAGTACTGGCTCAAGGCGCGACGGAGACTGCTGGATTCGCGAGGGCCAGCTCAGCGCTCTTTGTTAGGCGCCAACTTTTGCCGGAACTTTCCCGCGAGGCGGCAACTTTTGCCGGAACTTTTCGGCCAGCGCATCCCAATTGAGCCGCGCCGGCCGCATCAGACGAGCGTCTTCAGCCACTCGGGCGACGGCTCGCGCATTCGTGTCCCGAACATCCACATGTGGCCCTCAGGATCACTTGCGTGGTAGCGGCGGTCGCCGTAGTCCCGATCGTCGAATTCGGTGTTGATCGTCGGGCGGCCGCCTTCGCCCGTTCGTAGTGGGCGTCGAAGTCATCCAGCCGCCGTCGAGTTCCATCTCGGCATGCCAAACGCGGCCGTCGTCGGGAGCGAGTGAGCGCACGACCTCGCGAAAGCGAACGCCTTCGAGAGGAACTCCACCGCCGCGGCGGCGTCTTCGTACATCAGATAACTACCTCTACTGGCAAGGCATGTCGTTCGTACGCACGCTGAACGCCGTAACGTCCCCGTTTGCGTTGGCCGTGATGTGCGCGCGGAGATACTCGTAGAAGTCATCTCCGACGACGAACGTGCCGTCCTCGCCTACGCGGACGAAGTGCGCGGTGATGTCGAACGTGTCCTCGGACGCGCTGCCGATCACGAACTCGTGGTTAAACGTGTCCTGGACGACGTACTTCTTCCCACTGGGCGCTGCGACGGCTTTCAATCCGTCGATCCTCACGTCGAGGTGGGACTGGATGACGCCGCTAGCGGAGACGTTCTCGCTCAGGAGAAAGTGCGAGTTTCCCGTACCCGTGAAGGTCTCTCCCGTGCAGAGATTCGTGCCGCCATACGTGATCGGGGTCGTGGACGAGACGGCGGGACCAGCTGCTGCGTCTGTGGCCAGCGCGCTTGCAAAAACCATGAGACCAGCCACGACGGGGAGCGCCGGGAAGATGTGGGCGCGGCGCAGCTTGCGAGGCCGCGCAAATCGCATGTGCATGTTCGTTTCCTTCTGTAGAGGGGAGGTCGCCGCGGGAGGCGAACGCCGCAGTTCCGCTTCCAGAGGAGTCTGTACCCGCCGTCTTGCTTGCTCCTTCTTCTAGAGACGTCTCCATAACGGCCGATGAACGCGTTTGGATACGCGAAATCGCTCGCTATGGAGGCCGGCGGATGGTATGTGGGCGACTTCCACGCGGCCTGCACGATTTCCGAAAACCTAGAGGCAGGCGGGCGGACTTCCTGACCGCGCGTTCGGATCCCAGGGGGCTGATACGACGGCAAGGCACCATCATCGGGGCCAAGGAGCCCTCTTGGAGCCGGCGATGGTGCCCAGAAATGGCTGATTAGCAGGGAAAGCTGGCGGAGGCACCGTCGGGCCCGCTCCTTTGGGCACCGCAACCGACCCGCGCGGCTGCAGACTTCCAGGCTGCTAGGGGCAAAGACCGTTCTCCCTTTGGGGGCAGCAATGAACTCGTCTGCTTTCCCGCGCTCTGCCTGTGTGAGGGAGGGATTCCACCGTTTGAGCGTGTGAAGGCTCGACGGCCGAGAACGAGCCAGGACAGAAGCCGGTGCCCGCACGCCCACTGCTAGCTTGGACTGCTCCGACCGGAAGCAACCAGGAAGGAGGTGAGCGCGCTGCTCGCACTCACCGACAGCGCGGTTGAGGCCGTGAAGG
>JBKPFI010000088.1:0-13040 GCA_046728775.1 Actinomycetota bacterium
ACTCGAGCTCGGCGAGCACGCCGCCCACGTCGGTGAAGCTGCGCACGATCCGGTGCTCGGCCTCGGCGAGCAGCGGCGCGTTCGGCGAGCCGTCGACGACGCAGACCTCGTGGCCGAGCGCGCGCGCCTGCTCCAGCAGCCCGAGCTGCGAGCGCGACCCGCCGGTCAGGACGAACGCTCGCGGCATCTACGCGGGAGCGGCGGCGTGCAGCGAGTCGAGGAGCCGCCGCATCCCCTCGTCGAGCGAGACCTCCGGCCGCCAGCCGAGCCCGCGGATGCGCTCGATCGAGATCCGCGTAATGACGCGGCCCGGCGGCGGCTCGACCTCCTCGATCAGCTCCTGCGGCGCGCCCGTCAGCTCGCACGCGAGACGCGCGGCGTCCGCGAGCGCAACCGGCTCGCCGTCGGCACCGATGTTGAACGTCCCCTGCTCGCCGGAGTCGAGCACCAGCCGGATGGCTCGCGTGACGTCGTCGATCCAGCACCAGGTCCGTGCCTCGCCCCGAAAGACCGGAATCCGATCGCGCGCCGCTGCCTGCCGCAGCATCGTCGTCAGCGCGCCCTTGCTCTGGCCGGGATCGATCCCGGGCCCGTATGGGTTCGCGAGCCGCAGCACCGTGAGGCCCTCTGGCGCGTAGAGCGCGGCCGCCTGCTCACCCCAGAGCTTCGTGTGCGCGTACAGGCTCTCCGGCGCAGGCGGCGTCTCCTCGTCTGCGGCGACGGCCGAACCGTAGACGTCGGAGGTCGAGAGGTACGCCAGCCGCGCCCCGTGCGCGGCCGCCGCCCGCGCGACGAGCGCGGTCGCCAGCGCGTTGGAGCGCAGCGCGAGCTCCGGCTCGTCGTCGCAGCGCACGACGCCGATCCGGGCCGCCGCGTGCACGACGACCTCCGGCCTGACCTCGCCGACGACCGCCTCGGCCGTCCCGGGCTCGGCGAGGTCGCCCTCGGACCGCCCGAGCGGGTGGACGTCGTAGGCTCCGTCCCCGTGACGAAGCTCGTCGACCAGCGCACGGCCGACGAAGCCCGAGGCGCCCGTGACCAGCACCTTCATGGCCGCCGAGTCTACTGGGGCGCCTGTGGGCTCCTGGCGGCGGTACTGCTCGCGGGCGGCTGCGACGACGGCAAGCGGCGCGCCCAGCCGTCGCCCCCCGCGCCTCACCTGTCGTTCCTCGCGCTCGACCGCGAGCAGCAGCGGCTCGTCGCCGACTACCAGCCGGTCAGCCGCGCGCTGACGGCCTACGAGCTCGCGTACCGCGACTGGCGACTCGGCCGGCTCACACCCGCCGCGCTCGCCGGCCGGGCCGCCGCCTACCGGACGATCGTCCTGGCCGCCCGCCGGCGCGTGGCCGGCGATCGTGCCACCGGCGAGACCGTCCGCGCCAAGCGGCTGCTCGTCAGCGCCCTTCGGGCGCGGGCCCGCGCATTGCAGGAACGGCCGTCCAGCAGCGCTTACCGGCGCGAGTGGGATCGCTCGCTGGAAGCCGCGCGGGCGGGGCTAACCGTCTTGCAGGACATCCGCGACCGAGCTCGGCTGATTCCGCTCCCGGAAGACAGCGTCTCCTAACGGTAGAGCGGCGTGGGCTCGGCCTCGAGCGCCCCTCCCGGCCGCCGCCCGATCAGCCAGAGGAAGTTCGCCTTGACAAGCGTTGTGAGTGAGTGATAACTTCCTTCGCGTGAGCGCAGTCACAGAACGCAAGACCGCGGACGAGCGGCGCGAGGAGATCCTCATCGTCGCGATGGACGAGTTCGGCGAGCACGGGCTCGACGGCACCTCGACCGACACGATCGCGCGCAAGGCCGGCATCTCGCAGCCCTACCTGTTCCGGCTCTTCGGAACCAAGAAGGAGCTCTATCTCGAATCGGTACGGCGCTGCCTGCGCGAGACGCTCCAGCTTTTCCAGGACGCGGCCGCCGGAAAGACCGGCGAGGACGCGCTCGACGCGATCGGCAGCGCGTACATGGGCCTGCTCAAGGACCGCACGCGCCTGAGGGCCCAGATGCAGGCCTACGCCGACTGCGACGACGACGACGTCCGCGACGTGGTGCGCGAGGGCTACGGCGAGCTCGTCGCGTACGTGGAGCGAGTCTCAGGAGCGACCCCCGAGCGCATCCGCGACTTTTTCGCCTTCGGGATGCTGCTCAACGTCTTCGCTGCGATGGACCTGCTCGATCACCCGACCCCGTGGGGCAAGCGTCTGCTCGACGCCTGCATGAAAGGCGACTAGCCGTGCGTTTTTTTGCGACCCAAGTAAGTGAGCAATAACTAGCCAGGAGAGGAGGGACCGCATGAACTCCCGCACAGCAACCATCTGGACGTTCGTGATCACCTCGGTCGCGCTGTTCATGACGACGCTGGACAACCTGGTCGTCACGACCGCGCTGCCGGTGATCCGGAAAGACCTCGACGCGAGCCTGAGCGGGCTCGAGTGGACGGTGAACGCCTACACGCTGACCTTCGCGGTGCTGCTGATCACGGGCGCTGCGCTCGGCGACCGCTTCGGGCGGCGCCGGCTGTTCACGATTGGCCTCGCGATCTTCACGCTCGCCTCCGCGGCCGCGGCCCTGGCTCCTTCGATCGAGATGCTGATCGCCGCGCGGGCGCTGCAGGGGCTGGGCGGCGCGATCGTGACGCCGCTGACGCTGACCATCCTCAGCGCGGCCGTCCCCGCCGAAAAGCGAGGGCTCGTGCTCGGGGCGTGGGGCGGGATCAGCGGCCTCGCAGTCGCGATCGGGCCGCTCGTCGGCGGCGCGGTCGTCGAGGGCATCTCCTGGCAGTGGATCTTCTGGCTCAACGTCCCGATCGGGCTCGCGCTGATCCCGCTCGCGGCGCTGCGCCTGCGCGAGAGCCGCGGCCCCAACGACGCGCTCGACCTGCGCGGCGTCGCCCTGGCGAGCGCCGGCCTGTTCGGGATCGTGTGGGGCCTTGTGCGCGGCAACTCCGTCGGCTGGGGGAGCACGGAGATCGTCCTCGCGCTCCTGGCCGGGTCGGTCGTGCTAGGGCTGTTCGTGCTCTGGGAGCTACGGGCCCGCGAGCCGATGCTGCCGCTGCGCTTCTTCCGCAACCGCACGTTCACCGCAGCGAACGGCGCTTCCTTCCTGATGTTCTTCGGGATGTTCGGCTCGATCTTCCTGCTCGCCCAGTTCTTCCAGACCGTGCAGGGTTACTCGCCGCTGCAGGCGGGGCTGCGGGTGCTGCCGTGGACGGCGATGCCGATCTTCGTGGCGCCGATCGCGGGTGCGCTCTCCGACCGCATCGGCGGGCGGCCGCTGATGGCGACCGGACTCGCGATGCAGTCGGTGGGGCTGGCGTGGATCGCGTTCGTCTCGACGCCGACCGTTCCCTACAGCGACCTCGTGATCCCGTTCATCCTCTCCGGGGTCGGGATGGCGCTCTACTTCGCGCCTGTCGCGAACGTCGTGCTCTCGGCGGTGCGCCCCGAGGAGGAGGGCCAGGCCTCCGGAGCCAACAACGCCATCCGCGAGCTCGGCGGCGTGTTCGGCGTGGCGGTGCTCGCCTCGGTCTTCGCACACTACGGCGGCTACGGCACCGGCCAGAGCTTCGTCGACGGCCTGACGCCGGCGATCTACGTCGGAGCCGCGCTCGTGGCCGCGGGCGCGCTCGCCGCGCTCGGGATCTCCCGCCGCCGGCCGCCGGCCGAGCAGGAGGTCTACGAGCCGGCGCTCGAGGCCGCCTAGTCATTCCGGAACCGCGTGGGCAGGTCCCGGGCTCGTCCCGGGATCTGCCCGCTTCGGGATAATCGCGGCGCCGTGATCGTGCTCGAAGTCATCTTCTGGGTGTGCCTCGCAGCGATCGTGTGGACGCACGTCGGCTACCCGCTCGCGGCAGCGATCGCCGCGCACATCCGTCCCCGCCGCGTGCGGTCGGCCGACGTCACGCCGAGCGTGACCGTCATCGTCGCCGCCCACGACGAGGAGGACGTGATCGCGCGCCGGCTCGAGAACCTGCTCGCGCTCGACTACCCGGCAGACCGGTTCGAAGTAGTGGTCGCCTCGGACGCCTCGACCGATCGCACCGACGCGATCGTCGAGGAGATCGCCATGGGCGAGCCGCGCGTGCGCCTCGTGCGCGCACCTCGCGGTGGCAAGGTGGCCGCCCAGAACCTCGCCGTCGCGCAGACCGAAAGCGAGGTCGTCGCCTTCTCCGACGCGAACGCCACCTGGGCCCCGGACGCGCTACGGCTGCTCGTGCGCTCGCTTGCCGATCCCGACGTCGCCTACGTCTGCGGCCGCCTCCGGCTCGAACGTGCCGACGGGACGAACCGGGAGGGCGTCTACTGGCGCTTCGAGATGTGGCTGCGCGAGCAGGAGTCGCGGCTCGGCTCGGTGACGGGCGGCAACGGGTCCATCTACGCGGTGCGACGCTCGGACTACATCGACGTCGACCCGCGCTTCGGGCACGACCTCTCGCTGCCGTACAAGCTCGTGCAGCGCGGGCGGCGGGCGGTCTACGACCCCGAGGCGCTCGCCTTCGAGAAGCCCTCGACCGACCTCGAGGACGAGTACCGGCGCAAGGTGCGGATGTTCGAGCACGGCTGGCTGATGATGCTCACCGGCGGCTTCCTGCGCGGGGGCGGCCCGGTGTACCTGGTCGAGCTGATCTCGCACCGGATCCTGCGCTACGCGACAGGCCTGCTCCACGTCGTGCTGTTCGCGGTCAGCATCCCGCTCGCGAGCCAGAGCCTCGTCTACGCGATCGCGCTGTCGGTACAGCTCGCATTGCTCGTGGTCGCCCTGCTGGCCCGGCTCAAGGTGCCGCTCCCCGGCGCGGCGATCGCCTACTACTACCTGCTCGTCACGTGGGCGACAGTCGTCTCGCTCGTGCGCTACCTCCGCTTCGGCGTGCCGGCCGTCTGGGAGAAGGCGCCCGGTACCCGCTGATCGACGTCCCTGCTGTCGTCCGAGAGAAAGCGCTCGCGGTCGGAGCAGGCACCTGGCTCGACGAGCTTCCGCAGCTGGTCCGGAGCCTTGAAACGGAATGGAGGCTGACGGTCGGACGGCCGTTTCCCGAGCCGACCGAGGCGTTTGTCGCCGAAGCGCTCTGCGACGACGGCACGCCGGCCGTCCTGAAGCTGATCGTCCCGCGCGGGGGTGACGCGGCGCGGCACGAGATCACGGTGCTGCGGCTCGCGGACGGCGACGGGTGCCCGCGGCTGCTCCGGCACGACGTTCGGCGCGGCGCGCTCCTGCTCGAGCGCCTCGGCCGGCCGCTCTACCGGCTCGGACTGCCGCTGCGGCGGCGGCACGAGATCCTCGTCGCCGCAGCCAGGCGCCTCTGGCGGCCGGCGCCGGGCGCCGGGCTGCCCACGGGCGCCGACAAGGCACGCGCCCTTGCCGGCTTCGTCACGACGACGTGGGAGGAGCTCGGCGGCCCGTGCAGTCGACGCGCCGTCGACCACGCGCTCGCGTGTGCAGCGCGGCGCGGCGACGCGCATCGTGACGAGACCGCCGTGCTCGTTCACGGTGACGTTCATCAATGGAACGCGATCGAGGCCGGCAACGGCTTCAAGCTCGTCGACCCGGACGGCCTGCTGGCAGAGCCCGAGTACGACCTGGGCATCATCATGCGCGAGGATCCGCTCGACGGCGATTTGCGCGAACGCGCCCGCTGGCTCGCGGAGCGGACAGGCCGCGACGAGGATGCGATCTGGGAGTGGGGCGTCGTCGAACGCGTGTCGACGGGGCTCCTCGCCACCCGCGTCGGACTGCAGCCGGTCGGGCGCGAGATGCTCGCGGCCGCAGATCGCACCTCGGCGTAGCGTCGGGCCGGGCGTGAACCCTACCCCGACCACAAGGTGAAGTTCGCAAGGTCGCTTTCTGGGCTTCCAAAAGGCCAGCAAGGGATGGCGCCAATGCACTTGTGTACGCCGCCGGCAGGAACGCGTGGCCAGGAAGCTGCGCCTAAGCCTGGATGGCGGCTAACGCCGCCGCCTGAGCCAGCGTGCGGGAATGTCACCCCGAGGGCGACCGGGACTCACTACGATTCCCGTGTGGATCCGGCGACGAGGTAGCGGTTAGGCGCGGCTGATGCCGCGTTTCTTCGGCAGCGTGTCGAGGCTGGAGTGATCGGCTTGCGCCGCTGCGCGCCACCGCTACTTCGGGAGGATCAAGATGACACGACAGAACCTGTTCTCCGACGTGTGGGACGGAGACAACGAAGAGGCTGGAACACGGCGCCGGGTGTTTTGGCGGCCGGACGACGCTCGGATGGGGGCAACACTGTACAAACTCGCCCCCGGCGCGCCGGAGAGCCGCATGCACATGCATTACGGAGCCGAAGAGATGTTCTTCGTCCTCAGCGGCCGTCCTGTGTTCCGGAACCAGCAGGGCAAAGAGACGCTCGCCCCCGGAGACTTCGTCTCCTGCCCGGAGGGACGGGCCGGGCTGCACACATTCAGTAATCCGACTGACGAACCCGCCGAGATCCTGGCGATCAGTGCCGGGAGCTTCCCTGACGTAGTCGCCTATCCCGAACAGGGATACGCGTGGGTAGCCACTCGCGATCCCGATCCCGAGCTACTGGGGAAAGGAGGCGATCCCGGGATCATCGCCCGGTTCGAGATCCCGATCGAGTAGACCCGTTCGGATCCAAGCAGAGGCGGCCCGCGGTCACACGTTGGCTCCGACGCGGTAGCGGGCGTCGGCATCGCAGGATTCCGCGGCAACGACGGCCCCCTGGGCCAGCGTGCGGGAATGTCACTTGACGGCTGACTAGGCGCTCGTAAGGCTGCGCCAACTTCGCCTCGCGGGATACGCGGTAACCTCCTGCTCGTGATCCCCGACTGCGGCGACGTCCATGAAAGTCCGTGGTTCTTCCAGCCGGACGCGCAAAAGCCTGTCTTTGTGCCAGCGAAAGCCGAGAAGCTCATCCGTCGTAGGCCGCGCGAGTACTTCATGGTCGGCAAGAAGCCCGATGGAAGTCCAGTCGAGGTCCGGCTGACCGCTGGCTCCTTCCACATGGAAGGGTTCTTCTAGAGGCCGAGCACCGCCCGGGTCGCGCGCAACTACTCCCGCAGCCGGTGAGATGGCTCCTCGAGTCGGCGTGCGGGCGTGACGTGCCGGAGTCTGGCTAGAGCGACCTAGGACGGATTGACGACTCGCTCTGCGAGACCTTCATCGCTGAGCCATGCCGCCAGTCGCTTTCCGCAGTGGAAGCGTTCGCCCGGCTTTAGCCAGATATCTCCAAACCGGAGGCGTTCTCGTGCAATCAGGTGCACGGGCTCGAACTCGCCGTTGCGCGCGGCCTCAACGAGACCTTTGAGTCCCGGGCTCTCAGGATTCAGTCGTGCCGGCACGCTCGCAGTGTCGCACGGCAGCCGAGCGCTCCGCGGTGAAGCCGTCGGGTGCGGCGCTCGCCTGGGCGAGCGTCCTCTCGGCCCGACCGCATCAGCCTAGGTAGCCAGGCTCGTCAGAAGCAACGCCCGACGGAGAGTCAGCGCCACTGGCCGGCGAGCTTGCGCTTCAGTACGTAGCGGATCTCGCGGCCGCGCTCCTGCACGACTCGCAGCTTCACGAAGTTGACGCCTCGCATCACCGCGTCGTGCGCCGCGTATGGCCAGGCGCGAGGAACGCCGTCGGCCTCGACCGGCTCGTAGCCAAGTGCCTCGAGCTCGGCGCCCGCGACGCTCGAGAAGACACGCTGGTCGCGCGCGCTCATCGCGGTCTTCCACTTGCCGACCGCGCTCGTGTTGATCCCGGCCCAGACGTTGGTGAACCAGTCGGCCTGGTCCTTGTGGATCTTCGCAGGGTCCGTGCGCTCGATCGCGAGCATGTCCTCCTCGAACGGGAGCCCGAGGAACTCGCAGAGGCGCGCCACGTGCGGGCGCGGATCGGCGACGACGTCCTCGTAGCGCACGGTCAGCACCTGCTCCGGGTAGCTGCGCTCCGCCTCCTGTCCAAGCCGGATCCCGTGCGCCCACGTTTGGGCCGCGGCCCACGCGTTGTTCGCTCCGAACGGGACGCGCTTCACCGAGAGGGCGACGTCGCGCCCGTCGCGTACGAGGATGACGAACCGGGCCTCGGGCCAGATCGCGTGCAGCTCGTCGACGAAGCGGAGGTAAAGGGGCGTCTTGTCGCCCCAGCGCGACTTGCCCTGCGCCGCCGCGTAGGCCTCGAAGGGCGAAGAGACGGCGAAGCGGTAGGCCTTGGCGTGACTCAGCCCGGCGGGCACCGGCGGCGGGTCGCCCTCGAGCTTCCACGCGCGCACGCGCGGGTGCTCCCAGACCTGGCGAACGAAGCGGGCGGCCCGCTCCGGATCCTCGAGGCCCCCGCCCCTGCGCACCGGGGCAAAGTCGGCGAGGAACATCGACTCGGGCGGAACGGCGACGTCGCTGCGATCGAGGATCAGCCGCAGCATCGTCGTGCCGGACCGGTCGTTGCCGACGAGGAAGAACGGGGCAGATTCGGGGCTCATCTAAGATCGTCGGCGTGCGCGTGAGCCTGATCGATCCGGTCAGCTACACGCTTCCGTACGACACGAGTCTAGCCGCGGCGCTGGCGAGGAGAGGCCACGAGGTCGACCTGATCGCCGCCCGCTTCGCGCACGGAGCCGTGCCCGAGCCGGACGGCTACCGGCGGCACGATCTCTTCTTCACCGTCAGCGCGCGCCTGCTCGCAAAGCGCCCGCGCTCGCGGGCGCGCTTCGCTCTCAAGGGCCTCGAGTACCTCCCGGATCTCGCCAGGGCCGACCGCGCGATCTCCCGGTTCGACCCGGAGATCGTGCACGTGCAGTGGCTCGGGATCCCGGACGCCGACCTTCTCTGGCTGCGGCGGCTCCAGCGCAGGCGCGGCGTCGTCTTCACGGCCCACGACGTCTTGCCGCGGCGCACCGAGCGGCGCCTTGACCTCTGGCAGGCGGTCTTCGCGACCGTCGACCGGGTCGTCGTGCACGGCAGCGCAGCCGTCGAGCAACTGAAAGCGCTCGGCGTGCCTTCCGAGCGCATCGCCAGGATCCCGCACCCACTGTTCAACGCGCCCGCCGACGAGCTGCGGCCGCCCAACGGCCGGACCCTTCTCCACTTCGGCTTCCTGCGCTCGAGCAAGGGGCTCGACGTGCTTCTGCGGGCGCTGCCGCGAATCGCGGCGGAGGTGCCCGACGTGCGGCTTGTCGTCGCCGGGGACCCGCTCGAGCCCGTCGATTCGCTGGAGCGCCTCGCGGCCGAGCTGGGGGTCGCGGAGCGTGTCGACTGGCGGCTCGGCTACGTCGAAGACAGCGCGATCCCGGCGCTGATGGAGCAGTCGACGGCGCTCGTCCTTCCCTACCGCAAGATCGAGTCGTCAGGGGTGCTCGCGACCGCTCTCGGCCACGGGCGCCCGGCCGTCGTCAGCGACGTCGGCTCGCTCGGCGAGACGGTTCGGGAGTTCGACGCCGGGCTCGTCGTGCCGCCCGAGGACCCGGATGCGCTCGCGGCCGCCTGTGTCCGGCTGCTGGTGGACGAAGACGCTCGCGACGAGGCCTTCCGCGGCACCGAACGGGCGCGGCGCGAGCTCTCGTGGGAGAGCGCAGCCGACGCTCACGAGCGTCTCTACGAGGAAATCCTTCGGGAGCGCCGTCAGGCGCTTCTGAGCAGCTGAGGCGTCGCTTGCGATGCCGATCCAGGAGGGCGCGCCGGCTTTGCCGGTCCGCCCGTCTTCACACGCTGCGGAGCAGCGTGTAGCCCTCTCGCAGGAAGGGCGTGCGGTCGACGAGGGCCCGGATCTCCTCCGGAATGAAGGTCCCCTCCTCGGTCACGACGCACTGGATCAGGTCGGGCGGCGTCAGCTCGAACTCGTCGGCGATCGGCTCGGGCTCATCGTGTGCCTCGATCGGCGCGAGCTTGATCACCTCGCAGGCAACGATCGCCGGCACTCCCTCGTCCGCGGCGGCCTCGGCGAGCGCGCGCGTGCCGGTCTTGTTGTAGAGCGACCCGCAGCGGAAGACGGTGTCGGCGCCGACGAGAAGCACCGAGGCCCACTCGAGCGCGAGCGGGGCCGTGGAATCCTCCACGAGCTCGACGTCGAGCCCGCATGAGCGCAGGTCCTCTGAGAAGGCGCGGCCCTCCTCCTGCGGCGAGGAGACCGTGCAGATGACGCGATTCGGCGAGGACTGAAGGAGGGCTTCGCGCACTGTTCCCGAAGCGGAATGCGTGAGCACAACGGCATCCTCGAGTCGCTCGCGCAGCTGGATCGCGATCGAGGCCGCCGCGCGCAGCCGTCCGTTTACGAGCGCTTCGGCTTCTTCTTGCACGAGCCGGCGGAGCTGGTCGACGTCGAGCTGCGCGTTTCGGGCCGCCGCGGCCAGCACGCGGCCGACTGCGCCCGCGACCGCCCCGACGCCCGGGCGGCTCCGCGCAAGCGTCCTGCCGGCTGTGAGCAGGTTGTCGAGCAGCGCGTCGCTCGACGGAGCGGGCTCTTTCGCGACCTCCGCCAGCGCCTCGACCGCACGTCGCGCCATCCAGCTGGCACCGTGCGTACGGTCGGTCCTCAACTCCTCGACCCGCTCCCCCAGGATCGTGGCCACGCAACCATTGTGGCGTGCGGCGGCCCCGTCCGCAAACGGCGGACCCCGGTGAGGCTCCTCGTCCTCGGCGCGCGGCGGACCGGCCTCCTCGCCGCTGGCCGAGCTCGCGGCCTATTCGTGATCGCAGTCGATCCCGACCCGGGTGCGTCCGGCTTCCGCCTCGCCGACCGGCGCGCGATCCTGCCCGTCGACGACGAGCCCGCGCTCGAACGTCTGGCCGAAGCCGGCCGGATCGACAGAGTGATCGGCTTCGGTTCCGCGGTGGCGACTGCCGCTCGGATCGCGGCTCGCTTCTCGCTGCCGCACCCGGTCTCGCCGCGGACGGGTGTGCTGGTGACCTCGAGGCTGCGCCAGCGGGAACGGCTGCGCGAGGCGCGCGTGCCTCAGACGCGCTGGACCGTTCTCTCCGGCAGCCACGTGGAGCCCGGCTTCCCGTGCACGGTCTCGCCGCCTGACCGAAAGGGCCGCCGCCTCGCCGAAGAGTCGTCCGGTGCCGCGGAGGTGACGGTCACGGCTGTCTCTCGAGAGGGCGAGTTCGAGCCGCTGCTCGGCGCTGGGCCCGCGGCCGCCGTCGCGGCCCGTGCGGCCGAGGCGCTCGGTATCCGGCACGGCCTCACCTCGACGCGCCTGCGGCTCGGCGTCGACGGGCCGCGGGTGGTCGAGCTGCGCGCCGACGTGAGCGACCGTGAGGCCGAGCTCTGCCGCCTCCTGCACGGCATCGACCTTCACGCGCTCGCGCTCGACGCGGCTCTCGGTCGGGCCGAGTACGTACGCTTCGGCACTGCCGATGCGCAAGTGGCCTGACCTGTGAGAAGCCGGACCCTCCGGCTCGTCGCGACGCTCGTCGTCACGGGACTCTGCACGGCGTACCTCGTCTGGAAGATCGACCTCTCGCAGACGCTGCACCTGCTCGCGCACGCGCAGGTCGGCTACTTCCTCGCCGCGGTCGCGATCATGATCGGCTCCGTCTGGCCGATGGCGTGGCGGTGGCAGCGGCTGCTCGTGGCCCGCGGCATCCACGACCGCCTCACCTGGCTCGTGCGCGCGTACTTCGTCGCCTACACCGCGGGCCAGATCCTGCCGACCGCGGTCGGGGGCGATGCGGTCCGCATCTACGAGTCGGCCCGCCGGCACACCGGGCGCGGCGGCCAGGTAGCGGCCTCCGTCCTGCTCGAGCGTGCGCTCGGCGGCGCGGCGACGCTCGCCCTGGCGGCAGTCGGCTTCGTGCTCGCCGTCGGCCACTACGACGTCGGCGCCTACCTCTGGATCGAGGGCGCGTTCGTGATCGGGACGGTCGTGCTGGCGTTTCTGTTCTTCTCGCGCCGGATGCGGCCGCTGCTCGCGAGGACGGTGCCGCTGCTGCGCGCCGTGCGCCTCGAGCGCCCGATCCGCGCGGCCTACGAGGGCATCCACGCCTACCGCGACCATCCCGGGCTGCTGGGCGGCGTGTTCGCGCTGACGCTCGCCGTGCAGGCCGTGCGCGTCCTCGCGATCTGGCTGGCCGGCAAGGCGGTCGGCGTCGACCTCTCGCCGCGTCCGTACTACGTGATGGGGCCGCTGCTCTTCCTCGTCCTGCTCGTGCCGTTCTCGGTCAACGGCATCGCGGTGCGCGAGTCGTTCTTCGTCAGCTTTCTCGGGAACCTCGGCGTGAACGCGGACGCGGCCTTCGCGACCGGCTTCCTCTTCTTCGTGGTGACGCTCTGCCTCTCGCTTCCGGGCGCAATGCTGCTCGGCTGGCAGAGCCTGCGCGGCTTCACCCGCGCGACGCCGAACCATGGCTGAAGTCTCAGCGGTCGTGGTGACCTACAACGCGCTGCCCTGGGTGGAGCGCGCGCTCGAGAGCGTCCGCGGACACGAGACGATCGTCGTCGACCACGGTTCGACCGACGGCACCGTCGAGCTCGTGCGCGAGCGCTTCCCCGAGGTCAGGCTGATCGAGCAGGAGAACAAAGGGCTCGGCGGCGGCTCCAACGCCGGCATGCGCGCGGCCGGCGGCGACTACTTTCTGCTCCTGAACTCGGACGCGTGGGCGAAGGACGGCGCCCTCGAGCGGCTCGTCGCCTTCGCCCAGGCGCATCCGGAGGCCGCCGTGATCGGGCCGAAGCTGCTCAACCAGGACGGCTTGCCGCAGAGCTCTGTGCGCGGGTTCCCGACCCTCTGGCGGCTGGCGACGGAGTACTTCTTCCTACGCAAGCTCGCGCCCCGCTCCCGCGCCTTCAACGCCTTCTACGGCAACGGCTTCGACTACGACGAGCCGCGCGAGGCCGAGTTCCTGATGGGCGCCTGCCTGCTCGTCCGCCGCGAGGCCGCCGATACGGTTGGCCTCTTCGACGAGGACTTCTTCATGTTCAGCGAGGAGACCGACTGGTGCTACCGCTTCCGCCGGGCGGGCTGGAAGGTCCTCTTCACCCCGGACGCCGAGTTCGTCCACGTCGGGGGCGCGACGACTCGGCAGAACTGGGGGCCGATGTTCCGCGAGCAGGTGCGCGGGCACCTGCGCTTCCTCGCCAAGCACCAGGGCCCG